>NZ_JBVVQT010000002.1:0-258325 GCF_055811595.1 Mesorhizobium sp. WSM4814 | reverse complement strand
CCCCCCCCCCCCCCCCCCCCCCCCCCCCCCCCCCCCCCCGCCCCCCCCCCGCCCCGCCGGCCCGGCCCCGCGGGGGGGGGGCCCCCCCCCCCCCCCCCCCCCCCCCCCCCCCCCCGCGCCGCGGCAAGCAGCGGCGCGCTAGCATTGTAGTCGAGATAGGCGCGTCTTCCGGCCATTTTCGTTTCGATCGGTCCATTCCGCGAGGATAACGCGTTATTTCCTTGAAATTGCAAGGCAAGCCGTCCTATTTACGCGACTTGCGGCGTGGATGGCCGAACCACGACGTTTTGGCCATCCAGTTTTGAACAATTCTAAACTAGCTTCTAAGAAGACGCTCGCCCTGCGTCAAGGCCTGGGAAGACTGGGGCCAGAGGAAGAGTTGTTCCAAGCACCGCGCATTCTTATGCCATGTGGAGTATTTTATGCCTGAGGTCATTTTCACCGGTCCGGCCGGCCGCCTGGAGGGTCGCTACCAGCCTTCCAAGGAAAAGAGCGCGCCGATCGCCATCATCCTGCACCCGCACCCACAGTTCGGCGGCACGATGAACAACAAGATCGTCTACGACCTCTTCTACATGTTCCAGAAGCGGGATTTCACCACGCTGCGCTTCAATTTCCGCGGCATCGGCCGCAGCCAGGGCGAATTCGACCACGGCACCGGCGAATTGTCGGATGCGGCCGCGGCACTTGACTGGGTGCAGTCGCTGCATCCGGATTCCAAGAGCTGCTGGGTCGCCGGCTATTCGTTCGGCTCGTGGATCGGCATGCAGCTTCTGATGCGCCGGCCGGAGATCGAAGGCTTCATCTCGATCGCGCCGCAGCCCAACACCTATGATTTCTCGTTCCTGGCGCCCTGCCCTTCGTCCGGCCTCATCATCCATGGCGACGCCGACAAGGTTGCGCCGCCAAAGGACGTGCAGGGGCTGGTCGACAAGCTGCACACGCAAAAGGGCATCACCATCACCCAGAAGACCTTGCCCGGCGCCAACCATTTCTTCTCCAACGATGCGGACCTCCTGCTCCAGGAATGCGCAGACTATCTCGATCGCCGTCTGGCCGGCGAGTTGTCCGACCCGCGGCCGAAACGGTTGAGATAGGCCGAACAGCGAAGATATCTCCGGCATCTCGGCTCTGTCGCAGGATATGGCATTCGATTCGATGCCGTGCGGCGCCGTTACAGCGGTCAGGTGGCAAAACCGGATTCCCCTTTTGCTGACCGCGCTTGGATGCTAAACGCCCGCGTTCACCCATACCACGCCCGATCCGCATCGGTCGGGCGCTTTCGGGAAAGAAAAAATGTCCGCCTTCAAATCCGATTTCCTGCGCGTAATGAGCGAGCGTGGTTTCATCCACCAGATTTCGGATGATGCCGGCCTCGACCAGCTTTTCGCCAGGGAAACGGTGACCGCCTATGTCGGCTACGACGCCACGGCGACCAGCCTGCATATCGGCAATCTGATTTCCGCGACCATGCTCTACTGGCTGCAGGAGACCGGCCATCGGCCGATTGCGCTGATGGGCGGCGGCACTTCGATGATCGGCGATCCTTCCTTCCGCGACGACCAGCGCAAGCTTTTGACGCCTGAGGCCATCGCCACCAACATCGAGGGCATCAAGCGCATCTTCGGCCGCATCCTGCGTTTCGGCGACGGTGCGGGCGACGCGATCATGGTCAACAATGCCGACTGGCTGATGAAGCTCAACTATGTCGAGTTCCTGCGCGATGTCGGCCGGCATTTTTCGGTCAACCGCATGCTGACCTTCGACAGCGTCAAACTGAGGCTCGAGCGCGAGCAATCGCTCTCCTTCCTCGAATTCAACTACATGATCCTGCAGGGCTATGATTTCGTCGAGCTCAGCCGGCGCTATGGCTGCCGCCTGCAGATGGGCGGATCGGACCAGTGGGGCAACATCATCAACGGCGTCGATCTCGGACACCGCATGGGCACGCCGCAGCTTTATGCCCTGACCACACCGCTGCTGACGACGTCGTCAGGCGCCAAGATGGGAAAATCGGCCAAGGGCGCGGTGTGGCTGAACGGCGACCTCTACTCGCCCTATGATTTCTGGCAGTACTGGCGCAACACCGAGGACGCCGACGTCACGCGCTTCCTCAAGATTTTCACCCGCCTGCCGCTTAGCGAGATCGCGCGGCTCGCCGCGCTTGGCGGCTCAGAGATCAACGAGGCCAAGAAGGTCCTGGCCACTGAAACGACGACCATCGTGCACGGCCGCGAGGCGGCCGAGCAAGCCGAGGAAACCGCGCGCAAGACGTTTGAAGAAGGGTCGCTGGCCGAAACGCTGCCGACCGTCGAGGTCGGCAAGGCCGATCTGGAAAGCGGCGTCGGCATATTGTCGCTGTTCGTTGCCGCCGGGCTTGCCGCGTCCAACGGCGAGGCGCGGCGACACATCCAGGGCGGCGCCGTGCGGCTGAACGACCAGTCCGTGTCCGACGATCGCCGGTTGGTGACACTTGAGGATCTAGGTCCGGAACAGGTCGTAAAGCTGTCGCTCGGCAAGAAAAAACACGTTCTGGTGCGGCCGGTCTGACCAGCGCTTGATCGATCTCGATGGCGGCATGCAGCTCGCACCCCCGCTAACGGACGCGGTTCTTCAGGTCTTTTCCCGATGCAAGCCTATTGATATTGTCCGCAATCGTTTCCTGGCGGCGGCTGATCGTGCCGTTGGTCCATCCCGACATGTGCGGAGTCATCATCACGTTGTCGAGTTCATGAAACGGCAGGCGTGAGGGCAGCGGGTTCGGCTTCTCTGCGTTCGGATAAACGTACCAAGTGTCGATGACGGCCCCGCCGATCCGTCTCGCCTTCAGCGCCTCGTAGAGAGCTGTTTCGTCGATCACGGCGCCGCGGCCGACATTGAGGATCACCGCGCTTGGCCGCATGGCGGCAAGTTCCCCAGCGCCGATCAGTCCCTGCGTCTGTTCCGTAAGTGGAAGCGTGTTAGCGATCGCATCGGCTGACCCCATGAAGGCCGGCAGGTTTGACAGCGCATAAGTCTCGTCTACCACTTCCGAAATGGAGACTGGGCTGCGGTTGGCGATCGACACCCGCATGCCAAAAGCTTTGGCGCGATGGGCAAGAGTCTTGCCGATATGGCCATGGCCGAGGATGCCGATGGTGGTTTCGCCGAGCTCGGTGCGCAAGCCGTCAGACCCTCCCGCCCAATATTTCCAATCACCCTTCCGTAGACGCCGGTTAGCGTCGGCGAGCGGCACGTGGCGCGCGAGCAGCGCCGCCATCACATATTCGGCGATCGCGTTCTCATGGCCGAAGCAGTTGCACAGCGCCGCGCCGGCAGGCAGGACGGCGGGATCGATCCCGTCATACCCGGCACCTGGAACCTGATAGAGCTTCAGGCTCGAGGGTATCGGCATGGTGGAGGTGAGCCGGATACCGACGATGACGTCCGCCGCTGAATAGAGCGCGCACGGCGTCTCCCCAAACAGATCGTCGGGCACTTCGGCGATGTCGTGCGACTCCTCCAGCAAGGTTTCGAGGCCCCTCCGGAAGGTCAAAGCGTTCGCGCCGTGGAAAACGATGTGCATCCTTGAAGGCTCCTTATCGATCGAACGCAAGCTGAACCTTCATTGACTGCGCCCGATCGGAAGCCAGCCGAAAAGCCTCGTCCGCGCTGTCCAGCGGCACGGTCGCGGTCACCAGCGGTGAAAGATCGACCGCTCCCTTCGCGATCAGTTCCACGGCCCACGCGAACTCTGCATCAAAGCGGAAGCTCCCGCGAAGCGACACTTCCTTGGCGACGGCTGTGTTCAGCGGCATGGAAACGTCACCACCAAGGCCGACGGCGACAATAATGCCACGCGGGCGCACAACCTCGAACACAGCCGCAAGTGCCTTCCCATTGCCGGAGCACTCAAAGACGGTGTCGAAAGCGCCCTTCTCTTCCGCGAAAGGCCGGAATGCGTCGGGCGCCTCGCTAAGATCGAGTGTTCGGTCGGCCCCGAGCTTGCTTGCGATCCGAAGCGGCGCGGCGGCAATATCGGTGCAGACGATCTCTTGCGCGCCGGCATGCCGTGCGGCGACGATCGTGAGGCAACCGATCGGTCCGCAGCCCGACACCAGCACGCGCTTTCCGACCAACGAGCCTGCCGAGGAAGCCGCATGCAGGCAGACGGCGAGGGGCTCGGCACAGGCCGCCAGGCCGAGGTCGAGATCGGCGGGAACCGCGAAGACTTGCACCTCGGGCAGGGTCACCTCCTCGCGGAACAGGCCCTGCATGTGGGGAAAGCGCATTGCGCTGCCGAAGAACCTCATGTCGAGGCACTGATTGCTCATCTTCATCCGGCAATACCGACATTGCCCACACGGCATGCTCGGATTAATCGCCACACGATCGCCCACTTTGACCTTTGCGACGGCCAGCCCTGTCTCAACAACGCATCCCGCAACTTCGTGGCCGAGGATCATCGGCTCCTTCAGCTGCACGGCGCCGAAACCGCCGTGGTGATAGTAATGGAGGTCGGAACCACAGATGCCGCCGCGCTCGATGCGCACGCGCACTTCGCCGGGACCGGGCGACTGTGCCGGTTCGTTGTCTTCGATCCTGATGTCGTGCGGCTTATAAGCAACCAGCGCGCGCATGAAACAGCTCCTGCGGGAGGTCAGAGGACGGAAATCATTCCGCCGTCGACATAGATGATCTGGCCGCTGACATAGTCGGACGCGGCGGAGGCAAGGAAGATCGCGGCGCCGACGAGCTCTTCAGGCTTTCCCCAGCGCCGGGCCGGCGTCCGGCCTTTGACCCAAGCATCGAATTGAGGATTGGCGATCAGCGCCTCGTTCATGTCCGTCACCATATAGCCCGGGCCGATGGCATTGACCTGGATGCCATGTTCGGCCCACTCGGCCGTCATGGCTTTGGTCAGCATTTTGATGCCGCCCTTGGCGACGGTGTAGGGGGCTACCGTGGCGCGGGCCAGTTCGCTGGTCAGCGAGCCAATATTGACGATCTTGCCGCTGCCTCGGGAGATCATCCGCTTCGCGGCCTCGCGGCCCACAATGAAGGCGCTGGTGAGGTTCGTGTCGATCACCCTCTGCCATTCCGCAGTCGAAAGTTCCACCATCGGCTTGCGCAGCTGGATGCCCGCATTGTTGACGAGGATGTCTATCGCCACACCCTCCCGATCGAAGCCTTCGAAGGCGGCGACGACAGAGGCCTCATCCGTAACGTCGAAGCAGGATTCGCGCACGCTCATCCCCTCTTCGCGCATATTCGAGGAAGCCGCGAGGAGGCGATCGCGGTTGACGCCGTTCAGGACAATCGACGCGCCCGCCTGCGCCAGTCCGACGGCGATAGCATGGCCGAGACCGCGCGAAGAGCCAGTCACCAGGGCCGTCTTGTTCTTCAGGCTGAACAGGCTGATCGACATTCTAGTCTTCCCTAGATCATAAAGACGAGGCTCGCACCGAGAGGTCAGCCCTCTCGAAGACGGACGGCAGGAGTTCGAGACCGAGGCCCGGTCCCTCCATCGGATAGACGTAGCCGTTTTCGATTTTCGGCACTGTCGTGACAAGCTCGTTGTACCAGCCGCGATAGAAGGCGCGCACCGATTCCTGGATCAGTGTGTTGGGTTGGCTAAAGGACATATGAACCGCAGCGGCGAACCCCACCGGTCCGATGCAGTCATGCGGCGCAAAGGGACGGTGATAGGTTTCGGCAAGTGCCGCGATCTTGCGCCCCTCGGTCAGCCCCCCGGTCCAGCACAGATCGACCATGACGACGTGCATTGCGTCGCGCTCCAGCATGTCCTTGTAGGGCCAGCGCGAGCCGAGCGTCTCGCTGGCGCAGACCCAGACGTCGGTCGACGCGGCATATTCGGCGAGCGCCTGCGCCGAGTTCATCCGGATTGGGTCTTCGTACCAAGTCGGGCTGTACGGTTCGAGCGCCTTAGCGATCTTCCTCGCCGTCGGCAGGTTCCACAGCGAGTGGAACTCGACCATGATCTCGATCTTGTCGTCGACGGCCTTGCGGATCTTTTCGAACGGCGCGACCGCCTTCTTCATCTGCTCCGCGGTGATGTACTGGCCACGCGTTTCCTGCGCGGCCGGATCGAAGGGCCAGATCTTCATGGCTGTGATGCCGGACTCGAGCAGGTTCTCGGCGAGTTCGTCCGGCCGGTTCATGAAGCCGTCGAGATCTTCGTACGGTCCTTCGCGCCCGCCGAGGTTCCAGTTCGACACCGGCCTGATGTTGTTGGTGCGGACATAGCGGTATCCGGCGCAGGTGTTGTAGATGCGGATCTTGTCCCAGCACAGGCCGCCCAGCATCTGGTGCACCGGTTGGCCGCAGACCTTTCCGAAGATATCCCAAAGCGCGATGTCGATCGCCGAGGCGGCCCGGTATTCGGCCCCGGTTGACGACTGCGCCATCGGAAGCGAGACCATTTCCTTGTTGAGCGCCTCTATGTGCAGCGGATTGCGGCCCAACAGTCTGGCTGCGAGCGTGTCGTGGATGTGCGCCTCCACCGCCCCAGCCCCATAGAAAGTTTCGCCAAGTCCGGTCACACCTGCATCGGTCTCGACGTGGACCCACAAGACGTTTGAGAACTCTTCCAGCCGGAAGGTCTTGATCGAGGTAATTTTCATTGTTGTGCCTTTGGGAATTTTTCCTAGCCGAAGAATCGCGGGAGCCAGAGCGAGATTTCCGGGAAGCTCAGAAGCAATGCCAGAACAGCAAGCTGCAACAGTATGAAGGGCCAGAGAGACGCGAATATTTTCTGAAGGGTGATCTCCGGTGGGGCCACGCTCTTGAGGTAGAACGCTGCCGGTCCGAACGGCGGCGAAAGGAACGCAACCTGCATCGTCACCGAAAAGAGTACGCCGAACCAGACCGGGTCGTAGCCGAGAGCCAGCACGATGGGCACGAAGATCGGCATGCAGAGCAAAAGGATGCCGATCCAGTCCATGAACATGCCGAGCACAACAAACACGGCCATCATGACCAGGATGGTGATGAAGGGCGAGATGTCGAGGCCGGTGATGAGGTCCGTGACGTAGCGCTGTCCGCCTGACAGATTATAGACGCCAATCAGGACGGCCGCACCAAACGTCACCCACAGGATGATGCCGCAGGCGCGCAAGGTCTGCGTCAGCGCCTGGCGAACGATCTTCCAGCTCAGTTCTCCGCGCAGCGCGATGATCGCAATCGTCATCCCCACCGCGATGCTCGCCGCTTCGGTGATAGAGGTGATGCCGCCATAGATGCAGCCGAATACGGTTACGATAAGCGCAGCGGTCGGGAGCGCGCCGCGCGTAAACTTGCCCCAAGAGAACTCGGCAAGATCTTTTGCCGAAGGCATCGGTGCGATGGATGGGTTCAGCCAGCAGTGCACGACAATGTACGCAAGATAGACGCCGGCGAGCAGAAAGCCGGGAATGAACGAGGCCAGAAACAGCTTGTGCACGGAGACGTCGGCCGTCAGGCCGTAAATGATGAGCACGATCGAAGGCGGGATCATCGTGCCCAGCGAACCACCGGCGCAGACGATCCCGATGGCGAGATTGCGGTCATATCCGAGACGCAGCATCTGCGGCAGGGCGACGAGGCCAAGCAGCACGATCTCGCCGCCGATGATCCCGCTGATCGCGGCGAGCAGCACCGAAATCACGAGGGTGACGATGCCGATGCCGCCGCGCACCCTTCCGACCACGCTGTGGAGTGCGTCGTACAGGTCACGGGCCAGGCGTGAGCGTTCGAGCAGCGACGCCATCAGGATAAACATCGGCACCGAAAGCAGCGTGTATTCGGTGGCCAGGCCGTAGACCGTCTTGTGAGCAAGCGCGATGACCGGCGTTCCGAACTTGGCGTAGGCTACAAGAATGGCGAGTGAGCCGGCGGCGAAGGCGAGCGGCACGCCGACGGCCATAAGCCCAAAGACACCGAAAAGCAGAATTATGGAGATGAGTTCGATCGTCATGTCCGGCCGCCCGTCAGGTAATGCGTTCGTCTTCGACCGGCGGGTGGCGGCGGCCGTTGCGAACGAAATTGACGATTGCAATGAGCGCCATGGCAGCTGCGGCCACGACGATGAGCGGTTTGATCACAGCCGGAATGGGTGGGTTCCAGGCGGTGCCGAAACGCTCCCAGGTGACAAGCGCGCGCCATGCCGTCGGAAATCCGAACCACGCCAGCCCGCCGCAGAAAACCAGGGTGCAAAGGAGTGCAATCGCGTCGAAAACACGCCGCACCGGCCGGGGCACCATGTCGTAGATCACGGAAATCCGCAGATGTTCGTCACGTTGCATGGCGTAGACGCCAGACACCAGGAAGACGATCGCGGACAGGAAAAGCGACAGTTCGTTGGCCCACACCGTGGGGCTTCCGAAAATGTAGCGCGCAACGACCTCATAAAGCGTGATCACGACGATCACGAGCAGCAGCAGGGAAAACCAAGCCAGTGGCGACTCGCCTGCTTCGTGGTGGGTATCCGGTTCGGCTGACATGATGCTGCCTCTCGGTTTCGCGCGGCGGCATCCAAGCCGCCCGCCCGGTTGAAATGCGGCGGGCTATTTCAGGATGCCGAGCTTGGCCATGTAGGCGACATGCGACTCGTAGGCCGCCTTTGCCTCCGGGCTGCGCTGCGCCCAATCGCCCCAAACCTCTTGGGCAACCTTGCGGAAAGCGAGCCGGTCCTCCTCGCTCCAGTTGTGAAGGGTGACGCCGGCAGCCGTCAGTTCGGCCGCTGCCTTCTCGTCGTCGACCGCCGATTGAGATGCAACCTCCTTGGCGATCGTGTCGACCGCATCGCGAAGCGCTTGCTTCTGGGCGTCTGACAGTGCGTTCCACCTGTCGAGGTTGACCGTGACATGCTCGATCGGCATCGAATGGAAGCCGGGATAGGTGGCATGCTTTCCAACGTCATAGAGGCCGAGCCCTTTGTTGACAGCCAAGGTCGAAGCGTCGGCGCCGGAAACCGTGCCCGTGGACATTGCCGTGAACACTTCGCCGAACGGCATCACGACCGGAGCTGAGCCAAGTTTTTGGAAAATTTCCGATTCCATCCCCGGCGGCGAGCGGAATTTCCACCCCTTCAAATCCCCGATTCCGGCCAGTGTGGTCGTAGATCCAAGCGATTCCGGTGTGGCGACGAACACGCCGACCAGATGCATATTGAATTGTTCATAGAGTTGGTTGGCGAGGTCGAGGCCTCCGGCATCCCTGTACCACCCGAGGATCTCGTCGGGCTTGGAGTAACCGCCCATGATGTCGCCATAGAATTGGAAGGCCGGGTTCTTGCCGGTGACATAGCCCGCGCCTGTCGCGTCGCCGTCGATAATGCCGGTAGCGGCCGCTTCGAAGGCTTCGGATGACTTCACGACCGACGAACTGGTCAGCATCTCTACCTGAAGTGTTCCACCTGACCCCTGGTTTGCAAGTTCAGCAAAGCGAATGAGCGCCTTGCCTTGCAGCGATGTCGGGCTGTGATGCGTCTGGAAACGCAGCGTCGCGGCCTCATCGGCCAATGAAGCGGCGGGCACAATCGCAAGCAGACCGAACAACGCGGCCCCTGCTATGCGTGATCGAAAGCTGGTCATGCTGAACTCCTCCTGAGCAAGATCACATCGCCTCCACGATGTCAGTGACATATTGTAAAATATCACTAAAGATCACTTATCCGAGTTTTGCACCATACGCAACGCCAATTTGGGATGCGCCCGCGCGATGCAGCAGGCGACGAATGCGGGGCCAGCGCAAAAGGTGGGGAATGGAGGGCAGCTACAGAAAGCGCTTTGCACGCGATGAAATATCACAATATGTTGTGTATTATACGCAAAGCGAGATCGGAGAGGCATGAGCAAACAACCCCCCAATAGGCGCGTGAAGCCCAAGGCGGCAAAAGGGATGCCTATCGACACCCCCTCACCGACTCGCCGGAATGCTGTCAACCTGCTGGACCTGGCCTACGAGAAATTCGAGCACCTGATCGTCACGTGCGAGTTAAAACCTGGAGCTTTTCTCACGATACAAGACCTGCAGGATATGTCGGGGTTCAGCCGCACGCCGGTCCATCAGGCCGTCACGCGGCTAGCGGCCGACACCCTGATGATCGTCAGGCCCCGGCATGGCCTGCAGGTGGCCCCCATTGATCTGGCGCGAGAGCGACTGCTGCTCAAACTCCGTCGCGATCTCGAGCGTTTCGTCATTCGCCTCGCGGCGGAGCGATCGGGCTCGTCGCATCGCAACCAGATGCTGCACTTGGCCCGTCAGTTGCGGGAACGGCGGGAAGCGATTGCAATTGGTGAGTTCAATGCTTTTGACCGGCGGATTGACCAACTGATCTTGGCCGCAGCGGGCGAGCCGTTTCTGGAACACACGCTGCGCCCGCTTCATACCATCTTCAGACGTGTTGGCTGGATCTATCACAATCGCACCAGCGGACACTCCAATATTAAAAAGACCGTCGACACGCATCTGTCGGTCCTGGATGCAGTGGTCAAACGGGACATCGAGCAGGCCATTCGATCCTCCGACTCCTTGATCGATTTCGTAGACAGCATGTTCGATGTCATCGAACGCGACGTCGATCCTGAATTTATGGACTGTACCCTCGACCCAATTCTGCCGATGGCTTCTGCTGAACGGCAGGAACAAAGAGACGCCGTCGCCAAATCCTAAAATGCTTTTGCGGGAGTTCGAGAGCTGCACTGCGGCGAAAACGGCAGGTTAGTATCAGGAATCGGACCTTTGTCCGTGACCGCTCAGAAGTCTGTCTATGGTCCCAAGTCGTGTTCATATCGGACGTTTCCGGTCTGACGCCGCGCGGATCGGGGCGTCTCCCGCCATCGATGCGATCGAGTTCGCAGCCACCTGACGGAAGGCGGAAGGTTCTGATCCACCCTTTCTTGCTGCTGCGGTAGGACGACTTCTTGATCAGCCACATGCCCAAATTGCTGGATTTGGCAGCCCAGGAAGGATAGGCTTGGTTTTTGGTTCAGGCGATGGAACAGAGACTAGCCGCAATTCTGGCTGCCGATATGGCGGGCTACAGTCGGCTGATGGAGGCCGACGAATCCGGCACGCTCGCACGCCTTCGGACCCATCGCATAGAACTGGTCGATCCCGCCATCGCGAAGAACAAGGGCCGGATCATCAAGACCACCGGAGACGGCATGCTCGTTGAGTTCCAGAGCGTGACCGATGCCGTGAAATGCGCCGTGGAAATCCAACAGCGCATGAAACGGCGCAATTCGGATGTGCCGCAAGAACGGCGTATCGAATTCAGGATCGGCATAAATCTCGGCGACATCATTTTCGACGATGACGACATTTTCGGCGACGGCGTCAATATTGCCTCGCGCATCGAGCAACTCGCCGACGTCGGCGGTATCTGCGTGACCGCAGCGGTGGCGACCCAAATTGCCGACCGTCTCGAAATTGCCATGGAGGATTTGGGCGAGAAGACGTTAAAGAACATCAGCCGCCCGGTTCGCCTCTATCGCATTGGGCTTGACAGTCCTGTCCTGCCAGAAGTCGAGGCAAAGCGATCCATCTCGAAACCTTCGATAGTGGTGCTGCCATTCACCAACATGAGCGGCGACCCCGAGCAGGAATTTTTCGCGGACGGACTGACCGAGGACATCATCACCGAACTGTCCCGCCACCATGAGCTGTTCGTCATCTCGCGCAATTCCAGCTTCGTCTACAAGAACCGCGCCGTGAATGTGCGCGAGGTGGCCGAGAAACTAGACGTCCAATACCTGGTGGAGGGAAGCGTTCGCAAGATCGGCGACAGGGTGCGCGTGACGGTTCAGCTCATCGACACGGCGAATGACGCTCATATCTGGGCAGACAAATATGACCGGAAGCTGGACGACATCTTCGCGATTCAGGATGAGGTGACCGCGGCGATCGCAGCCACGCTGCCCGGTCGTGTCGAGGCGGCTCAGCGGGACCAGCTCGCGCGGGCGAAACCCGCAAACATGGCCGCGTATGAATGTGTGCTTGCCGCCAAGGTGCTGCATCACAAAAGCACGATTGCGGATAATGAACGCGCGCAAACCTTGATAGGCAGGGCCGTCGCGCTCGACCCCGATTATGCCCATGCCCATGCCTGGCGGGCCTGCATTCTTGGTCAGGCCTGGGTCTATAACTGGTGCAAAGACCGGGATGCCGTCTGGAACGACATCATGGCAGCGCTGGACAGGGCGCTGGCGCTGGACGACAACGATGCCGATGTCCACCGCATCCTCGCCGCAGTGAACGTGAACAACAATGAGTTGACCACAGCGCGCTACCATCAAGAGCGGGCGCTGGCCCTCAATCCCAATTACGACCTCGTGGTGGTGCAGCAAGGCGAGTTGTTGACGTGGCTGGGGAGGCCGGAAGAGGGAATTGAATGGATCCGCAAGGCAATGCAGTTGAATCCGCACCACCCGGAGAGGTTCTGGAGCCATCTGGGAAAGGCGCGTTTCGCCGCGCGCCAGTATGGCGAGGCGATCGAAGCTTTCATGCATCTGTCAACCATGGACTCGGTTCAGCATGCTTTCGCCGCTGCCTGCTACGGCTGGCTCGGCGACGAAATCGCCGCCGCGGCGCATCTACGCAAGGTCAAAACGCTCGATCCCCAATTCGACCTCGATTCATTTATCGCCACCCTGCACTATGCCCAAGAGTCTGATGTGCAGCACGTCCGCGAGGGACTGCTGAACGCCGGTATTGCCCACCTGTAGCCAGCCCGTAACTACGAACCAGATCCAATCGGGGCTCGAAGTGATTGAGCTTTCACCTTACCGGTACTCGAAGATCGACCTGAAAATTCCGGGCGCGATCACCGACAGCGGATTGACGTCCAGTTTGGGCTTGTTGGCATTGCCCCTGAGCCGGTAAGTCACGCCGATGAGGCCGCGATCGCGGCCATTGCCGAGCAGCGCCCCGAACAGCGGCAGTTCGCCAAAGATGCGGTTGATGCCGTAGACCGGCATGAAGGTGCCGGTCATGTCCATGTTGTTGCTCTTGTCATAGAGCGTGCCCTGGAAGGTGGTGCCGATGCGCGGGCCGCGCAGCACGCCATTGGCCAACTTCAGATAGCCGGCGCCCTTTTCGATCTCGGAAAAGCCGCGCTCGAACTTCACTCTCGACGTGTCGATATTGGCTTTGACGGCTTCGTTGAGGCTGCGGCTGTCGCCGGCCGGCGTCGTCGATACGAGCGAGGCGAGTTTCGGCTCGTTGACCACGAAGAAATCATGCGAGTCGACCTGGCCCTTCATCGGCCCATCGCTTGCCCCGGCGAGCGCCAGGGTGATCGAACCGCCCTCCATATGCTCGTAGATGTTGAGGAACCGCAGGATGGCGCCGGCATCGGCCGACCGGACGTTGAGGGCGCGCTTGCCGGCGCCGGTCGTGTTGCTGATGCTTATGGCAGCACCCGAACTTGCCGTGGCGCTCACCTTGAGCCCATTCACCCTCGAGCCGGCGGCGCTGTAGCCGAGCTTCAGGTTCGACAGCGTCTCGTTGTGGAAGCCGGTCAGCGAATTGACGTCGGCGCTGACCGAAATCGCGTCGGAACCCGTGGCCTTGGTGGCGGTGTCGACATCGGACGTGAATTGCCTGATCAGCGAGCGCGCGTCCAGCGCGCTGCCTCTGATGTCGATCGCGTAGCCTTTGCCCGATCGCTTCACCGAAACGGCAACGTTGTCTCCCCGGTTCAGCTTGACGTTGCTGAACCGCGCCGAGGACAGGGCGCCTTTGACCAGCACCACGTCGCCATCGATCGAAAAGGTCTTGCCATTCAGGTCGAAGTCGGACAGCGTCGTGGTGTCGCCGGATTTGGCCATGGCAAATGTGACATTGGCTGGAATGCCGGGGCCCTTGCTCCAGCCTGCCCAGGGAATGTCCAGCCTGGCATTGGTCAGGTCCGCCGAGACAGTCTGGTTGCCCGTGTTGCCCGTGCCGCTCTTGTCGATCTCAACCTTGACGGTTCCGGAAAGCAGCTCCGACAGGCCAGGCATGGCGGCGGCACGTATCTTGTCGTCGAGCGTCAGCGCCACTTTTCGGCTGCGTGGCGGTCCGCCATCCCTGAGCGGTTCGATCAGGTCGAGTTCGGCTGGAATGCCGTTGAGCAGCGCCTTGGCTGATATCACCGCCTTCTCGGGTTCGACCGTGATCGAACCGTCCGCGTCCGTCACCGTTTGGTCTTCGAACGGCTTGCCCAGCGACAGGTCTTTGTAATCGAGCGTCACCAGCCAATCGAGTTTCGAGCTGTCGACGCCGCGCTGCAGCGGAATGTCCGCCTTGACGTGGCCTGTCACCGTGCCGGACAGGTCTTCCGGCAGCAGGCCGACACGGCGCATGCCGTTGATCGGCTCGTAGGAGGCGAGCTCGGCGATCGCGGACGCCTCCCCGGCAACATCGATGTCGAGCGCGCCGATCACCGGCGGGCGGTTCGCCGCCTTGACCGTCATCGTGCCGTTGCTTGCCGCGACCGTGCGGCCGCTGGCCATATAGACGTTGCCCGAGGACAAAGCGATGTCGACGTCATTGCCGTGGAATTCGACGACGCCGACGGCATCGCGTATCGGCGGGATGTGACCGGCTGTATCGAAGCGCGATCCCTCGACCTGGAAACGGCCGAATACCTCATCAGATGAAAGCGGGATGCCGTTGCCAAGGCGCCCGGGCACGACCTGGAACTGCAGGCTGGCGTCGACGACGCGGCCGCCGAACAGGTTTTTCAGCACCCACAGGCGAGCGTTTCGCGCCGCAAACCAGGGCCACAACTGCTTGACATGCGAGACAGGCATGTCGTGGACGTTGAAGGCTACAGATATGCCCGGCACCTTTCCCTCGGGGAACTCGACCGAAGCCGTGCCCAGCGCCTCGCTGGCGGACCCCGACCTGATCCCGATCTGCTCGGCCACCAGCTTGCGGCTGCGGGTCTGGTAGACGCCGGCCACCCGGGCGATGAAATCGAGCGCGGGTTCGGAGGATTCCGAAGGCGCCAGTGTCGAGCCGTCGCTGGTCAGGTCGTAGCGATAGGACGGCTCCTCGCCTGCTGTTCCGGTCGCCGGCTTCGGCCCGATCGAACCGGCGAACTCGAATGTCGAGCGACCGGTCCTCACTTGCAGCCGGTCCACCTGGACCTTGTTGGCGCCGGCGACAAGCGTCGCAGCGAGATCGACGTCTGCTGGAAGCGAGCCACGCGTGCCAAGATCGAGCACGGCACCGGCGAACGACAGCGAGGCCGTCAGCCGCGACGCGTTGTCGCCGGATCCTTCCGATCCCGCCAGCTTCAAGGCAATCGCGCCAAGCGTCCCGCCCGGCGCTGCCGCAGCCTGGTCAAGCTGCGCTATCTCGACGCTGGCATCCAACGCCGTCACGCGCCGCGTCGTCGCATCACGGCTGGCCGAGGCGGCGATGGTGAGTGCCCTGCCGTCGACAGAAGCGTCGGATGAAAACTCCATGCCGCCCGGCCCCGACTGCGCAACGGTAGCATCCGCGATCCTGACCAGTTTGACCAACCCGGCCTCGGGCGGAACGAGGTCGACATTGCGCAGCTCGATCCGGCGCATCTGCTCCTCGCGCACCGCATCGAGCGCGTGACCGATGCTGGCAAAGACCGTGCCGGCCAGCCTTTCCGGATCGATGAGGCCGTCGTCATTGCGCAGTGCCGCCGTCCAGTCGCCACCCGACGGCAGCGCCGCCATCACGATGCGCGCGTCGGAAATCCTGGCGCTGGTAAGCCGCACCTCGCCCGAAAGCAGCGGTATCAGCCTTACGCCGAAGCGGACACGCCCGGCATCGGCCATCGGCTTGCCGTCGGCGGTCTTGAGGCTGACGTCGCTGACCTGCAGCGCAATGAAGCTCGATCCGTCGAGCGTGAGACGGGCCGGCCCGACCGCAACGTCGACGTCGACGCCGGCCAATTTCTCGATGGCCGTTTCCGCTTCGGCCCGCAGCCGCTCGGTGCCGAAGCCGGACATGCCGATCGCATAGACAGCGGCGGTGGCCAGCAGCACAAGCGCCAAAAAGCCGGCAAACAGCCGCGCAAGAATACCAACGCCGCGACCCTGGCCGAGCGGCGGTATGCGGCACGCGGACGGGAAGGCCCCCAGGTCGGTGATTTCATCACGCCTGAATCTGATCTTCTCGTGCTGCGGCTGCTCCTGATCCACACAATTTTCCGTTGAACGAACTCGACCGTGGACGAATCCCGCTGCGACAATATATCGATGAGGCCTCGCGCGTAACCACAAACAAGGGCACCGATATGGCTGATCTCGACGTCGGCGACGTTGCGCCGCAGTTCGACCTTCCCCGCGACGGCGGCGGATCGCTCAGCCTCGCGTCATTGCGGGGAAAGCCGGTCGTGCTTTACTTCTATCCGCAGGACGACACCACCGGCTGCACCAACGAGGCGATCGGCTTTTCGCAGTTGAAGCCGGAATTCGAAAAGCTCGGCGCTGTCGTGATCGGCCTGTCGCCGGACAGTGTCCGAAAACACGACAAATTCAAGTCGAAATACGATCTGACCGTCGACCTCGTCGCCGACGAGGAGCGCAAGGTGATCGAAGCCTATCATCTGTGGGTCGAGAAGCAGCTCTATGGCCGCCGCTATATGGGCGTCGAGCGCGCAACGTTCCTGATCGGCAGCGACGGACGGATCGCCCGGATCTGGCGAAACGTTCGCGTCAAAGGCCATGCCGAGGCGGTGCTGGAGGCCGTGCGCGCGCTTTGACGTCAATTTCTGGGACATCAATTTCGGCTGTGGCCTGAACCCGTCTGAAGCACGGGGCCGAAGCAATCCGGCTTGCAACCCATGGGCTGCAAGCTGGGCGCCAGCAACCGACCGTTAACCTTAATGATGTGTAATCGGGCTTGTCGTTGGTGTCGTAACGAAAGCTTGGTCCTGTGAACGTAGCCAGTCAGTCAACGGTCTTTGGCAGGCGCAATGAGCCCCACACGGTCATTATCGCCCGGGGCAACGAGATCAGGCATTTCACCATACGGCCATGGCTTGCCGCATTTTGCGGCTCGGCGCTGGCGGCGATGGCGATAGGCTATCTGCTGGCGACCTCCTATCTCGTGCTGCGCGACGACCTGATCGGCGCGGCCACGGCACGGCAGGCGCGCATGCAGCAGGCCTATGAGGACCGCATCTCCGCACTGCGCGCCCAGGTCGACCGGATCACCAGCCGTCAGCTGCTCGACCAGCAGCTCATGGAAACCAAAGTTGGCGAGTTGCTGGAACGACAGACCCAGCTCAGCCTGCGCCACGGCCGCATCGGCCCGCTCCTCGAACGCGCCGAGAGCGACGTCGGAACGCCGCCCGCCGCAGGCACGGCTGCGTCCGCAAAGCCGGATAAACGCGCCGAGGTGACCGACGCCCCGCTACAGGCCTATGCGGTTGCCAGCCTCGGCGCCAACCTTGGCGCTGGCGACACCAGGCCGTTCTCGCTGTGGTCGACCCGCTCCGATCCGCTGCCGAGCGACACGGCGGCCGATCGTGCCGACAGGCTGTTCGTATCGATCAACGCCGCGCTCAAGGCCATAGAGAGCCAGCAGCTCACCCGCATCGCCACGCTTGCCGACAACGCCTACAAAAACGCCGATGCGATTTCTCAGGCGCTCGAGGCGGCTGGCCTGCCGGTCGACGGCGATTTCGGCAAGAGCGATGCCGGCGGTCCGCTGATACCACTCGACAGTTCGATGACGTTCGACAGCAAGGTAAGGGAACTCGACGAGGCGCTGGACGCGCTCGACCGGCTGAAGACGGAGGCGCGACGGCTGCCGCTCGCCAACCCCGCGCCCGGTCGCTCGGTCACCAGCCCGTTCGGCGTGCGCACCGATCCGCTGCTCGGCACCGCCGCGCTGCATTCGGGGATGGATTTCAGGGCGCCGACCGGGATGCCTGCCAAGGTCACGGCGCCCGGCGTTGTCGTCAAGGCCGGCTGGAACGGCGGCTACGGCCGCATGGTCGAGATCGACCATGGCAATGGCTTTGCGACGCGCTATGGGCATCTCAGCAAAATCGACGTGACCGTCGGCAAGCGGCTCAACGCCGGCGACGTCATCGGCAAGACCGGCAGCAGCGGCCGCTCGACCGGCCCGCATCTGCATTACGAAATCCGCCACCATGGCGAGGCCATCGACCCGCTGCGCTTCCTGAGGGTCGGCAAGAAGGTCGCACGGTATCTTTAGTGGCTGCAGGCATCGCCCAGGCTGCAAAAGAGTGTCGTCGGAAAAAACTGCCGATCTCCCCCCTTGCGGGGGAGATGTCCGGCAGGACAGAGGGGGTGCTGTCCCGCCGGCCTGTCAACTAATAGCAGCCGCGTTCTTGAATTGGCTTGGCGGTTAGGGCGACTAACGCGAAAAGTCGGCGATCCTTCCCACCCCCCTCTGGCCTGCCGGCCATCTCCCCCGCAAGGGGGGAGATCTGCAGCTTCGGCGCTCTACCCCGCACTTCACACTTCTTTTTGAATTCCATTTGACTGAATAAATATTTGGTGCGAACCTCTTGTCTCCCAGGGATGCAAGACATGGCACTGCGGGGGACCAATCAGGAGTTTGGGCGGCCTTACAACAGGCGCATCGTCCTCGAATCCATCCGCCTTCACGGTCCGATCGCCCGCGGCGACATTGCCAAGCGGGTCGGGCTCACCGTACAAACGGTCTCGACCATCGTTCGCGAGTTGGAAGAACACGGCTACGTCCTGTCGATGCGCGAAGAGCCGCGGGGGCGCGGGCTGCCTCCGGCGACCCTGCGGATCAACCCGGAGGGCGGCTATGCCGTCGGCATCCACGTCACTCCGCTGGGTATCAATGCGGCGCTGATCAATTTAAGCGGAGACGTGATCGAGAGCGCCTACCGCGAGGCCCCCAACGCGACGCCCGACCATGCCTTCGATCTGATCGGCGCGATGGTGCTTGAATTGACCGGACTGCGGCCGGGCGGTCGCGTTCTCGGCATCGGCATGGCGCTGCCCGGCCCTTTCGGCGTTGAGTCGATGAGCTTTATCGGCCCGACGACGATGACCGGCTGGAAGGACGTGGCGCTTCGGGAACGGCTGGAGGCCTCGACCGGGCTGCCCGCGTTTTTTGAGACCGATATGGCGGCCGCGGCAATGGGCGAGCGCCTGTACGGCCTCGGGACGGGATATTCCGAATACTACTATCTCTATTTCGGTGTCGGTCTTGGCGGCGTCATGGTCCATGACGGAAGCGCGTTGCGCGGGGCCTGGGGAAACGCCGGCGAGATCGGACACATCCCTGTCGTGCCGGGTGGCGAGCCGTGCCCCTGCGGCAATCGCGGCTGCCTCGAACGATACCTCTCGCTCGAGGCGCTGCGGCGCCGGAACATCAGCGACGCCGATTGGGTTGATGAAGTCGGGCCGATCTTCTGCAACGCCATCACCATCGTCGAGAACCTGTTCGATCCCGAAACCATCATCCTCGGCGGACTGGCATCCACCGATCTGCTTGAACGGCTGGCCGGTTCGGTTGCCAGGCTTCCCAACTCGATCTCGGCGCGAAACGACCGCACGGCGCCGCGTGTCACCGTCGCACGCGGCGGCCAGCATGCTGTGCTGCGCGGGGCCGCCGCACTTGCCGTCTCAGGCGTGCTTTCGCCGCGCTTCGGCCAGATATTCACCGCCGAGCGCGAACGTGGGCGAGATATACTGCAAGGCAAGGGGATGGCGGCATGAGCGGAGCTCAGCCGAGCATGAGCGGAGCTCAGCCGGGCATGAGCCAACCCCTGCTGGTGCTCGACAACGTCACCAAGAATTTTGGCGCGATCGAAGCGCTCAAGGGCATCAGCTTCTCGATCGGCAAGGGCGAGGTGGTGGCGCTTCTGGGCGACAATGGCGCCGGCAAATCGACGCTGGTCAAGATCATCGCCGGCGGCCTGGAGCCGACCTCCGGCCGCATGCTGTTCGAGGGCAAGGAATTCCTCGCCAAATCTCCCGCCGAGGCCAAGGCGGCTGGGATCGAGACCGTCTACCAGGACCTGTCGCTTTGCACCAATGTCGACGTGGTGGCCAATTTCTTCATGGGCCGCGAGATCACCAGGAAATTTCTTGGCCTTCCCGTGCTTGACGAACCCGCCATGGAGCAGGTGGTCGAAACGGCTTTGGCCAGCGCCGGCACCCGCATCCCTTCGCTCAGAACCAATGTCGAGCATCTCTCGGGCGGCCAGCGGCAGGCCATCGAGCTCAACCGATTCGTGCATTTTGGCGGCAAGCTCGTGCTTCTCGACGAGCCGTTCGCAGCACTCGGCGTCGAGCAGACGCGGCGCGGCCTCGACATGATCCGCCAGGTGGCGAGGCAAGGCATCGGCGTCGTCATCATCACCCATATCATGCAGCAGGCCTTCCAGGTCGCCGACCGGATCGTGGTGATCCGGCAAGGCGTCGTGGCCGGCGATGTCGCGCGCAACAAGACAAGTCCCGACGCGGTGATCGACATGATCACCGGAGAGACGCTCGCCGGTGCCGGACCGGCAGGCTGAGGGACAAAATGAGGGGTCCGGCGCAAGAGGAGCGAACGACATGAAGAAAATACTTCTTTCCGTCTTCGGTATCCTGGCACTGGCCTTTGCCACGCTCACGCCGGCATTCGCCCAGTCCAAGGGCACCGTCTACTACCTGGTGCCGACATTGCTCGATGAATTCCAGACCGGCTCGGTGAGCGCTCTGGAGATGTTCCTGAAGCAGGTCGGCTACGAGATGAAGACGCTGAACGCCGACAACAAGACCGACGCTCAGCAATCGCAGATGAACGACGTCATTGCGCTCAAGCCGTCGGCGATCATTCTCGCCGCCGTCGATTTCAATGCGTTGAAGCCGTCGATCGAGGCCGCCCGCGCCGCCGGCATCCCGGTTGTCGAGTTCGATCGCCAGATCACCTCGACACCATCCGATTTCACCTCGGTGGCGGGAACGGTCGAGATCGGCCAGATTGCCGCCGACCAGGCCGAAAAACTCTTGAAGGCGAAGCACGGATCGGTGAAAGGCAAGATCCTCCAGGTGCTCGGCGATCCTGGCGACCCCTACACGCTCGATATCCAGAAGGGTTTCGAGGAGAAGATGAAGGCGTTCCCGGACGTCAAGATCATCTCGGTGCCGGCCATGCAATGGGCAGCGGATGCAGCCGGAACCATCGTCAACGACCAGATGCTCGCCAACCCGGATATCGACCTGATCTTCAGTCACGCCGCGCATCTCTCGGTCGCTGCCGTCGCCTCGCTCGAGGCCGCCGGCAAGAAGCCGGGCGACGTCATGCTGATGAGCTCGAACGGTGCGCCGGTCGGCCTCGACCTGATCCGCAAGGGCTGGCTCAACGTCGAAGTCGAGCAGCCGCTCTACGCACAGGCCGCCGCCGTCGCCATGTTCATGGACAAGGTCGTCAACAAGCAGGAGATCAAGCCGGGCGAGTACGATGTGCTCGGCCTGAAGTCGGCCGTGACGATTGAAGCCTGGGGACCGAACATCAAGATCCCCGGCGCTGCGATCACCAAGGAAAACGTCGACAACCCGGCCTTCTGGGGCAACATGAAGCCGCCCTCAGGCACCGTGAAGCCGGTCGAGTAGCAAAGTCGCCCAGGGCTCCGGGCCGCGCTGGCCCGGAGCTCAGCCGGCGCGTTCGAACGACGCGCAAGTCAAGCTGCAGAAGTTTTTCAATCCGCGCGTGATCCCTAAAATCGAATTGGTTTCGGGGGTCATGCGCCAGCCGGATCAGCATATGAATCCCCGCACGCGCCGCGCCCTCGAGTTCGTCCTCGACAACCTCGTCTGGTTCATGCTGGTCTTCGTGCTGGTGGTCTTCTCCATCTCCATTCCGAACTATTTCCAGCTCGGCATCTTCGCCAACATCATCGAGGCGTCGAGCGTGCTTGGCGTCATGTCGATCGGCCTGGCGCTGGTCATCATCACCGGTCACATGGACCTGTCGGTCGAATCCGTGGCGGCGCTCAGTGCTATGGCGGTCGGCATCCTGTTCTGCTCGGCAGGTATCGGCCTTGGCGTTCAATTGCACCCGGAATGGCTGATGGTTCCGGTTTCGCTGCTGATCGCCCTTGCTGTCGGCAGCATCATCGGCGCCGTCAACGGCTACCTGGTCGTCAAGGTGAAGATGAGTGCCTTCATCATCACGCTGGCGTCCTACATCTGGGTGCGCGGCCTCGTGCTGGTCATTTCCGGCGGCCGCTCGGCACAGGACCTTGCGCCGGCAATCCGCTGGTTCGGCATTCAGCGCCTGCTTGGCCTGCCGCTCACCGCCTGGATCGCGATTGCGTGTTTCGTGGTCTTCTCGCTGATCATGGCCAAGACCCCCTTCGGCAGGCACCTGATCATGATCGGCGGCAACGAGACCGCAACCTTCCGCGCCGGCATCCGCGTCAACCGCAACCTCGTCATCGCCTTCGTCCTCGCCGGCGCCATCGCCGGCCTTGCCGGCTGGGTGCTGGCAATCCGCACCTCCGGCGCCACCGCCAATCTCGGCGTCGGCCTGCTGTTCAACGCCTTCGCCGCCGTCGTCATCGGCGGTGTCAGCTTGAAGGGCGGCGTCGGCACCCTGCCCGGCGTCTATGCCGGCGTGCTGTTGCTGTCGGCCATCAACACCGCAATCAACCTCATGGGCCTCCCGGCCAACTTCACCCAGGTGATCCACGGCCTGCTGGTGCTTGCCGCCGTGCTGCTCGACGCGTTCAAGCAAACCATCCGCCAAAGACTGGCATGAGAGGGGGACTGGCATGAGAGGGGGGCTGGCATGACCGGGCGTCCAGGGATCGGAAGACTTTCGGACAAGGTCGCGCTGATCGTCGGCAGCGCGCGCGGCATCGGCAAGGGCATCGCACAGCGCTTTGCCGAAGAGGGCGCCAAGCTGGTGCTGGCCGATACCGAGGTCGAGGCCGGGCAAGCGGCCGCCGACGAAGTCGGCGCCGCCTTCATCCGCACCGACATCTCGCAGATGGCCGATGCCGAGGCCGCCGTTGCGCTGGCGCTCGACCATCACGGCCGTCTCGACATCATGGTCCAGAATGCCGGCATCTATCCCTGGCAGTTGCTGGAAAACACCAGCCCGGAGGACTGGGACCGTGTCATGGCGGTCAATTTGCGCGGCAGCTTCAATGCCGCCCGTGCCGCGCTCGTTCCGATGAAGGCGCAGCACTCTGGCCGCATGCTGTTCACCTCCTCCATCACCGGTCCGCACGTCACCAGCCCGGGTCACGGCCACTATTCGGCGACCAAGGCCGGCATCAACGGCCTGATCCGTTCGGCCGCTCTCGAATTCTCGGGCTATGGTATCACCGTCAACGGCGTCGAGCCCGGCAACATCCTCACCGAAGCCATCCAGCTGCATCGCGGCGCCGCCTATATCAAGAACATGGAGGACTCCATCCCGCTCGGCCGCCTCGGCAGCCCGCGCGACGTGGCCAATGCCTTCCTGTTCCTGGCCTCGGACGACGCCAGCTACATCACCGGCACCACCATCATCGTCGATGGCGGGCAGCTGCTGCCCGAAGGCAAGGACTTCCGCCTGCTTCCGCCATGATCCGCGCCCGATAAACTCGATTCGCCGCCCAATACTTCAACATCGGTTTACCCAAAGCTGGTAACAGCAACGACGCTCGTTTTCATGATCAAGCAAAGGGTCTGCCTTGCCGCAGCGTTACAGCTCTCTTTTCGACCACTACCGGAGCGAGTGCAATTATAGATTGCATAGCTGCGGGCAGTTGCCGTTCGCGGCGATGGCCAATGGGGAGCCGGGCCTTGCCATGGTCTGGAAACGCGGGGACTCCGGTGCCGGGAGCCGGGCTTGAGCGTCATTCGCGCCTTGGAAAGTGCCGATGTTCCGGCAGTCGCAGGCATGTTTCAACGCGTGCTGCGCAAGAAGCGGACCGAAGCGCCGGCCGCGCTCATCGACTATATGAGACGGTTTTATCTGGAGGCGCCCGGTTGCGGAGGCGATCTCCGCTCGCTTGTCCATGTCAACGACGCCGGCGACGTCTCCGGGTTCGTCGGCGTTCACGTGTTGCCGATGCAATTCAACGGCCGGCAATTACGCGCCGCCATCTGCAGCTCGCTCATGGTCGGGGATCATGAGCGCGACCCGATGGCCGGCGCCCGCTTGTTGAAGGCTTATCTGGATGGCCCGCAGGATATCTCGTTCAGCGAGACCGCCAACGATATTTCCGCAAAATTGTGGACCCGGCTGCGCGGCGTTGTCCTGCCGCAATACAGTCTCGACTGGGTGCGCGTGATGCGGCCGTCGAGCTTTGTGCTCAGCCTTTCCGCCAGTCGCATGAAATCTGTCCGAATGCTCAATCCGTTTGCGCATGCAATCGACCGGTTTTATTGCAGGCGAATGAAGTCCAGCGAACGACGCTGGTCCGGTGTGGCGGCGGACGGGGCAGGTCATGGCGCCTTTCGGACATCCCAAATCGACAGCGACGCATTTGCCAGGCTCGTCGAACCGTTGACCGCCCAGTTCGCCCTGCGCCCGAGTTGGGCGGAAGGCCAGCTGGATCATATGCTGACCGATGCGGCACAAAGGCCGGATCTGGGCGAGCTTGTCTACGTTTCCGTGGCATCGCCAGTCGGCACCAATGTCGGCGCATTCGCCTATCACGCGCGGGCGGGTGAAATCGGCCGCGTGCTGCAGATCCTCGCCCTCCCCGGCCAGGCGGGTTCGGTAATCGACTGCCTGATCGATGATGCCGCCGTACGCGGCGTCAGCGGCCTGCGCGGACGCATTCAACCCGCACTTCTGGAAGCAATGCTTGGGCGACGCATAGCTTTCCTGACCGTTGCCTCGACCGTGGTGCACTCACGCGATCCAGAGCTTCTGGATGCCATGAAGAACTCGCAAGCTTTCCTGAACGGGCTTGCGGGCGAGCAGTGGAGCCGGCTGGGTCACTTCACCTGAAGCGCTTCGCGTGACCTGGATCGAGAGCCAGCTCAGGCACTGATTTCCTCGACCTCATCGACGAGTTGCGGGCGCAGGTGCAGGTAGCGCGTCGCCTTGCGTTTGGCGGCGATGTCGGCCCAGACGCGTTCCACCTGCGAGGCGTCCAGTCCTGCCGCCTGCCCCACCACTTCGGCCGCCACGCCGTTGTTGAGGCCGCAAAGGCAAAGATCCATGCGGTCATAGGGAAGCGAGAAGTAGAACTCCTCCTGCGTCTGCGCCAGCGAGTAGGTATCGGTGGTCGGCGGCCGATTGCGGATTTCCTCGGGCACGCCGAGATAGGCCGCGAGCGCATAGACCTGCGTTTTATAGAGGTGCGCGATCGGCTTGACGTCCGCCGCGCCGTCACCGTTCTTGACGAAGAAGCCCTGATCGTATTCCAGCCGGTTGGGCGTTCCGAGAACGGCGAAGTTCAGGCGGTCGGCATGAAAATATTCGATCTGCTTGCGGGTGCGCTGCTTCATGTTGGTGGCAGCGACGATGCCGAGATAGACCGGCAGCGGCATTCTCAGTTTGGTCTGCTTGCCCCCGGGGTCCTGCACCACCAGCGACGAAATATTGTAGCCCTCATGCTCGAGGGCGTTCGCAATCACGATCTTCGAGGCCCAGCCTTCGCCGTAGTCCGGGACCAGTTCGCGGATGAAGGCGTCGCGACGTTGATAGCAGCCCATGGCGCGCAGGATCGGCCCGATATCCTCCACAATAGAATCGACACCGAAAGTGCCGGCGACAAGCCGGCCGAGCCGCAGACTTTCCGGATCGGAATCGTTTTCCGGCATGAAGAGGCACAGTACATTCTGGGACCCGACGGCTCGCGCCGCCAACGCCACCGAAACGCTGGAATCGATCCCGCCGGAAAGACCGAGCACGAGGCCGCGCTTGCGAATGCCGCGCAACTGCTGGCGCAAGGCGCTCACGATCCTGTCCGTTTCGGCGGCAGGGTCGATCGCCAGGGTCTGCGCCAGAATGGTCGGCGCGTTATCGCCGGGGTGAACTCTCATTGCGCGGCCTCCATCATCTCCGACGCAAGCCGGCGGCTGACCTTGCCCGTATCCGTCTTCGGCAATTCCAGGCGGAATTCGATGATTTTGGGGACCATGAAGTCCTCGAGGTGACGGGCGCAGTGGCGCATGACATCCCGTTCGCTGAGCGTCGGGTCCGAGCGTATGACGAGCGCACCGATCGCATGACCGAGCAGCGGATCCGGCACACCGACGACAACGGCCTCGGCGATGCCGGGATGGGCGTGAAGCACGGCTTCCACTTCCTTCGGCGCCACCTTCTCTCCCCGCGTCTTTATGATGTCGTCCTTGCGGCCGACGAAATAGAGAAAGCCGTCCTCATCGGTCGTGAACAGGTCACCGGTGTAGAGGACCTTCTCCCAACGGTTCGGGCCCGGTCGCAGCGCTCGTTCCGTCGCAGCTTCGTTTCGCCAATAACCCTGCATGACGTGCGGTCCACGAATGACCAGCTCACCCGCCACACCTGCCGGCACGCTCTGCCCGTTGTCGTCGACGACAAAGGCTTCGGTGTTCGGAATGGCTATGCCGACCGAACCCGGCCGGTGGTCGAGCTCCTCGGGCGGCAGATAGGTGCAGCGCTTGCATTCGGTCTGGCCATACATCGAATACAGCCTGACACCGGGGAAAAGGCAGCGCAGGCGTTCGATATGGGCCGGCGGCAAGGCCGCCGCCGTATTGGAAATATAGCGAACGCTGGGCAGGAAGCCCGGCTCCAGGTCACGCATCTGCAGGATCATCGCTGCCATCGTCGGCACCAGCGGAAGACCGGTGACGCCCTCCTCGCGGATACGCTCAAAGATCGCCTGAGGAAAGGCGAAGGATTTTTCGAGCACAAGCGTGGCGCCGAGCCTGACGGCCATCAGCAACTGATAAAGGCCATAGTCGAAGGCGAGCGGAAGCACATTCAAAATGATGTCGTCGGACGTGTTGCGCAGATAGGTGGTGATGGAGTCCGAGGCCGCGTCGCAATTGCGGTGCGTCATCATCACGCCCTTGGGCCGGCCGGTCGAGCCCGACGTGTAGATCAACATCGCCAGATCGACGTCGATGCCGCGGTGGTCGATCTCTCCGGCTTCAAGCGTCAGGCAGTCGGCTAGGGATGTGGCCCCCACCGGGCATTGACCATCGGCACCGACGGTCGAAGCCACGAAGATGCCGGTTTTGCCGCCGCAGGCTTCAGTGACCACGGGCATCAGTTTTGCCTGGGTGAGGATCGCAGCAGCGTCGCAATCGGCAAGGATGTAGGCAAGCTTGTCGGCCTTGGTCGATGGGTTGACCGGGATGAAGGTCGCCCCTGCCTTGAGCACGGCGAAAATCGAAACCGCGATCTCCCAGCAATTGTCCATGAAAACGACGACCCGGTCGTTGCGCCTGACGCCGTTCGCGAAAAGCGCAGCGGCAAGGCGGCTCGAGAGATCGTAAAATTCTTCGTAGCTCAGCCTTTTATGCCCGGTGATCAATGCCGTCTTGGCAGGTTGGGCAGCGGCATTCGCGGCCAGAAAATGTTCGATCCGCACGGACGCTCCTCGCCGATCGCGCCTAGACTGCCGGCGCTTTCGCCTTGATGAAGGACGAAATACGGTCAATCGAATCCAGATTGGCCGGCACGATGTCGGAATCGACCATCGCAATGCCGAAGGTATCCTCGATGAACGCCACGAGTTCGACCACGGCGGTCGAGTCGATGATGTCGTTCTCGATCAGCGAGGCTGTATCTGCAAGTTCGTAAGACGTGTCGCCGAACAAGAAATTGTCGACGATAAAGGCTCTGACCTTGTCCTTGATTGTTATCATCATTTTTCCCTTCCCTGGATTCCTCAAGCTGCTCTTGCTGCACTGGCTTCTTGGCCGGTGAAATTCTTCTGCCACAGCTGCGTCGACAGGATGCCGACGAAGGCAGCGTTGTCGCGGAATCCCGACGCTGGCTGCGTGCGGCATTTCTCATGAAGGCTGGCCACCGCCTTGGCGTTGAACAGTCCGCCGGCAGCGATGTTCGCTTCGCTTAAGCAATCACGCACATAGTCCAGTTCCCCGGCTCCAACGAAGGAGCGGGCTTCCGGCGCCCGGTAGGGCTGCTTGGCACGCTCCCCGATCGCGCTGGGAAGCAGATGCCCCGCCGCTTTGCGCAATATGTGCTTTTCGACCAGTCCCTTCAGCTTCATTTCAGGCGGAAGTCTTGCAGCAAATTCCACCAGGCGATGGTCGAGATAGGGAAACCGTCCTTCGATCCCATGCGCCATGGCCATCCGATCGCCTTGGCTGGACAGGATATAGCCCGGCAGCAGGAAGCGGCTTTCGAGATATTGCGCCTGATGCAGCGGGTGCCATAGCGAAAAAGCCTGGGGCAGCCGGCTGACCAGTTCCTCGGCTGCATCATAGCCCTTCAACGTCGCGCGCAGGTCGCCGGAAAAGAAAATCTTCGCCGCCGCCGTGGTCTTGAAGCGCGGCCGATGCGAGAACAGCGGATCGTCGAGCGCAGTGTTGCCGGCGCCGAAGAACGCCGCCAAATACTCCACGGACTGCTGTTGCAGACCCGGCAGATAGGGATAAAGCCTGCGGAACAGCTGCGGCCTGATGCGCGATGCCGGCTGCCGTGCGCAGAACCGACGCACACGCGCTTCCCTAAAAATATCGTAGCCGGCAAAAACCTCGTCGGCGCCCTCGCCGGTCAGCACCACTTTCAGGCCAGCCTCGCGAACGAGGCCGGACAACTGGTAGAGCGGGGCCGGTGCGGTGCGGATGATCGGCCGCTCGGCAAAGCGGATGACTTCGGGGAAGACGCCGGCGATATCGCCGGCCTGGCAGGCAATGGTTCGGTGCCGGGAGCCAAGCGCTGAAGCCATCTCGGTCTGGAAGGCGCTTTCGTCGTGTTCGGCGCTGTCGAACGTCACCGAAAATGTCTGCAGCTGGAGAGGAGTCATGCCGGCGGCAAGCGCTGAGACCAGGGATGAATCGAGCCCGCCCGAAAGATAAGAGCCGACCGGCACGTCGGCGCGCATGCGAAGCCTCACCGCATCGCTCAACAGCGCCTGCAGTTCCTCGGCCGCATGGTCCTCGGTCGTGAGCTTCGAGGGCGCGTCCCGATGCGGATAGTCGAGGTGCCAATAGCGTTTCACCGTGACTTGCCCCGGTGTCGCAATCATCACGCTCGCCGGCTCCAGCTCGTGGATGTTGCGGAAAGCTGTGCGGGGAGCGATCGGCGCCCACAGCGTAAAGACCTGGTCGAGTGCGATCGGATCGATCTCGGCCGAGACGCCAGGAACCTTCAGCAGCGCCTTGATCTCCGACGCGAAGTAAAGCACGCCGTCCCTGTTCGTGTAGAACAGCGGCCGGACACCCATCCGGTCTCGGGCAAGCACCATGCGTCGGCGCCTGTTATCCCATATCGCGAAGGCGAAATCGCCGTTCAGAAGCGACAGGCAGTCTTCGCCCATCTCGTCATACAGCTGCAGGATGACCTCGGTGTCGCTCGACGTGCGAAAGCGCCGGCCCTTGGCTAAAAGCCCTTCGCGCAGTTCCAGGTAGTTGAAAATCTCGCCGTTGAACGCAATCGTCAAATTGCCTGACACGTCGGACATCGGCTGCTGGCCATCACCGATGCCGATCACCGACAGCCGCGCATGGCCGAGCCCAGCGTCGGCTGCTACAAATTTCCCTTGTTCATCCGGCCCGCGATGGGCGATCGCAGCGATCATCCGCGCAAGCAAAGCTTCCGCATCCCGGATCGAACCGAAATAGCCCCCGAATCCGCACATTGCTATGACTCATATATCGGTGAGATACGGAACATAACCGTGATAGCGGACTCAAGCGTTAACTGGATAATGTCGGCTGACACATGGTTAACAACAATTAAAAGACAAGGTACTTTTTTGTTCTATTATCTCTTCCCGGATAAAAGTATATTTCAACGCTAAACGCAATTTTTGTTCGAGCAACGGCGGCGCGATAGCGTTGCCCCGCCTGACCGACTCGCGCAGCGACTCCAGTCCTCATCGGAGGTAGCTGATAGCACAGTAAAGGCCGATGACTGGAGAACAGGTGTGAGGCAGCCCAATGCGGCCTTCGCGATCAGTCTGGCCAAAGCTCCCGCTTGCGTTCTTCAAAGCCGAGCACGCGTTTGCTATCGGTCCACCGCGCGACCTCGCCCTCCATTCCATCCGGGTCCTTGAAGCTCACAAGACGGACAGCGCCGAAATCTGTAATGGTCCCATCCGAAGCGCCGGCCTTCACCAGACGTCGCCTGACTTCCTGCAAGCACTCTTCATCGTGTACCTTCAGCGCAGGATGATCTATGTGACCTCTCTTGCCCATCTGCATCGACCCATCTTCATACCCCGTTGGTTCCGGCATTTGGAACGGATGAAGGGCAAAGCCACCTCCAACGTCGATTAGTGAGTGACGAAGAGTGCCGCCACCGGGACCGGGCTCGGACAGATCGAACTTCGTTTCCGCGTCGAAGATTTCTTCATAAAAGCGAATGAAACGGTCCATGTCGTGTGTGAAAAGCGTCAGATGGTGCGCTCCAACCGTTACAGGCATGCCGAACCTCCCTTGCCGATAATATGACGAGCATACCATCTCGCGTTGAACCGGGCGACCTGGAGCCGCGGTACATCACTGAACGCGAACGGGCCGATTCGGTCCGCAAAGCGGCTGTTCGATACGGGTTTCGTGGCGGCTGCTGAACCGGAAAACCTCAAACCCTTGAGAAAACATGGTGGGCGATGACGGGCTCGAACCGCCGACATCTTCGGTGTAAACGAAGCGCTCTACCAACTGAGCTAATCGCCCGCTCCGGGGCGGACCTTTAAGCAGTTAGGACCGGGTTCGCAAGGCCAAATGAGCGCGCAACGCCCTCGCCGCTGGTCGTTTTCGGCGGCAAAATCCGGCTTGTCAAAAAACCTTCTCCTGTTTGCCGTTATGCTGTCGCGCTCCGCTTGACACCCGGTGGCTTACGCCTTATCCACCGCCCCAACGACGAACACGGCTGACCGTGCTCGTCTTGCGCGGGTGTAGCTCAGTTGGTTAGAGTGCCGGCCTGTCACGCCGGAGGTCGCGGGTTCGAGCCCCGTCACTCGCGCCATTTTCAATCACTTAGCTGATTGGAAATGTAAAAAAACTCTGAATGCCGGACCGGCAATTCAGATATTCGGGTCGACCTTGGCGCCCGATAAATCTAGCGTTTGGTCTGATTTTTAGAGATCCGTTCGATCTGGCCCATCACCGCTTGCGGATCGCCGTTCTAGTGTTCCTATTTTTGCCTCGGGTCTTCCAGGCCGATGCCGATCTGACGGAAACGGCCCGCCCGACGTTCGATGACGGCTTCGGCGAGCGAGCGGGCGGCGTTGCGAACTTCTTCCTGGATTGTCTCGTCGGCATCGAGTTCCTCATGGCTTGTGGCGTACGGCTTCCAGTAACCGATGTAGCGGTCGAGCTCGGCGCTCGGGCCGGCCGGCGACAACTTCATGAAGCGCAGCCAGTCAGCGATGGAATGCCGCACATTCTCCGCACCTTCGACATCGCCGTGCACGATCACAGAAAACAGCCTGCCTGCCAGATGACGCGGATAGTCCCACCCGGCCAGCTCTACCTGCTTTGCCTTTGCCGCATCCTTGCCTTGTGTCAGCGAGGGGTCTGGATTGCCACCGTCAGCGCAGACAAGCCTGTCCATCATCAGTTTGACAGGCGAGGAAACCTGATACCAATTCACCGGCGAGATGATCATGATGCCATGGGCGGCGACCCACATCGGGTAGATTTCGTTCATCCAGTCCTGAACTTGCCCAAGCGAATGGTTGGGATAGCACGAACAGGGCCAATGACAGAGCGGAGCGGCCGTCGAAAAGCACGCCTTGCACGGATGGATCATCCTCCCGTATTCGGAAGCAAGTCGTGACAGATCGAGAATTTCGACCGCAAGTTTCGTTTCCTTGTCGATGGTCTCACGGGCGATTTCGGCGAGCCGAAAACTCTTCGACATTTCGCCGGGACAGGTGTGCTCGCTGCGCGACGACCCGTTGATGATCAATAGACGCGGCGGCACCGTCAGATCCTCGTACCGACGCTGCGCCTGCAGCACCGCTTCGTGCGCCGCAATCCAATCGACGGACAGATCGTAGTCGGGGTCGCTGAACGCAGGACCGGCTTTCCTCGTGATCGGGCTCTTGCGGGAATCCGCGTAAGCCTGCCAGGCGATCGAAGCGATTTGCTCAATCGACTGGGCGAGCGGTTCGAACGCTGGATCGACGAATTGCTGCTTGTACCTCGCCTTGAAGGCTTTCTCACTCAGTCTGGGACTAGCCATGCCCTTGCGAGGCGCCGGGGCTTTCCCGGCAGACTTGCCAACGAGACCAGCCATTTCCGAATTCCCTTTCCCGAATTCTCGTCCAGGAACGCGCAAGATTTGCAGTGATTTATTCGCCCGTTCCGTCGGCGCCTCCGTGGAAGAAGGATCGAATTTCCTCCCTGTCGATGCTGTCGTCGCCGTCCTCGTCGACGGCGCTGAATATCCGCTCGACAAAATCCTGAACCTCGGTTTGAGACAGCGCACCATCGCCGTCGGCGTCGACTATGGCGAACATCATTCGCATCCGTGCGCCATGCATCATCCCGCCTCCCATTCGGCGTCCGTCAGGCCGTCGGAAATCGCGATGCCAACGGTCGCCACCTCGTCGTTCTGCTCGGGGGCGGCGATGCTCCGGCATTCTCTCCTCCAGCATCTCAGTCATCATCTCACGCATCATTTGGCGCATGGAGTCTTCGGTTGTTCCGCCTGGCGATGGTTGTGAACCTTGTGCAGGTGCGGCGGGCGCAGGTGGGCTCGTCTGGGATAGCGCCGGCGAGGCCAGCATAGCCAACGCCGCGGCAAGTGCTGTGGTTTTGCTTGCTGATGTCATCGTATTCTCCTTCGGAGAGACCGAACATGTCGTCCAAGCCAAACCCGCTGCTCCCGACATGGTTCCTGGCGCGTTGCAACGCTGGTGATTGGTGAAGGCGCCGATGACGGCCAATCTCCCCCCTTGAGGGGGAGATGCCCGGCAGGGCAGAGGGGGTCGGTTCGACTGGGCGCGGCCTTCTCTCTTGCGACAGTGGAGGTTGGTGCATTACGTGAGACGACCCCCTCTGGCCTGCTGGCCATCTCCCCCTCAAGGGGGGGATCAGTAGCTTAGCCGCAGCATTCTTCGGCTGTTTCGACTTTTTGTATCCGGTGCGCCACAAGCCGGCCATATGCGTTTGAGCATTGGAGTTTCCATGCCCGGTTCCCATTTTCGGGTCCGATGCTCTAACGGAGAAGAAGCCTTGGATGCCCTGAAATCGCTGATCGAATCGCGCCGCTTCGACCTCGCGATCATGGTCCTGATCCTGATCAACGCCGTCACGCTCGGCCTCGAAACCTCGCCCGACGCGATTGCTGCCTTTGGCCCGCTGCTAACGGCCATCGACCGCGCGATCCTCGGCGTCTTCGTGCTCGAACTCGCGATCCGGCTGGTCGTCTACCGGACGCGTTTCTTCCGCGATCCATGGCGCATCTTCGACCTCTTCGTCGTCGGTTTCGCGCTGATCCCCACGACCGGTTCGCTCTCGGTGCTGCGGGCGCTGCGGATCCTGCGGGTGCTGCGCCTGATCAGCATCGTTCCTTCGCTGCGCCGTGTCGTCACCGGCTTCATCACCGCCCTGCCCGGCATGGGCTCGATCATGCTGTTGCTCGGGCTGGTGTTCTACGTCTTTGCGGTGATGGCGACGAAGCTCTACGGCGCGTCGTTTCCCGAACTGTTCGGCGGCATACCGGCGTCGCTGTTCACGCTTTTCCAGGTCATGACTCTCGAAGGCTGGTCGGACGGCGTGGTGCGCCCGGTCATGGAGGTCTATCCGGCCGCCTGGCTGTTCTTCATCCCGTTCATCATCGCGACCTCGTTCACCGTGCTCAATCTGTTCATCGGCGTGATCGTTTCGGCGATGGAGGCCGAGCATGAAGCCGTGGAATCGGCCGACAGGGCGACGCTGCACAGCGATCAGGCGATGATCCTGGCGGAATTGCAGGCACTGCGGGCGGAGGTCCGCGAATTGACCGGCGTTCGCGGCTAGAGCGCCTCCGCGAGCATTGCAAAACACCGTCGGCGGCTTGTGATGGGTGCCATGAAAGAGCCCGCCGCTTCATTTGCGAAGCGGCGGGTCCCCCAATACCCCCTCGATTGCCAGGTCAAGATTGCCCCCCGGCTTCGCTGACCGTGCAATTGCGGCGCCAGACCCAGTGACCCATTACGGGACACCTATGCCAAAGACGCAAGACGGGTTTGGCGATTCATATTCACTGTGGCTAATATGTCACCGTGGGTCGGAGATGACGGCCAATCTCGCCCCTTGAGGGGGAGATGTCCGGCAGACAGAGGGGGTCGGTTCGACTGGGCGCGGCCTTCTCTCTTGCGACAGAGGAGGTTGGCGCATTACGTCAGACGACCCCCTCTGTCGCCTTCGGCGACATCTCCCCCTCAAGGGGGGAGATCAGCAGCTTCGACTTCGCCCACACGCTGGTGATTGGCGAAGGCGCCGATGACGGCCAATCTCCCCCCTTGAGCGGGAGATGCCCGGCAAGGCAGAGGGGGTCGGTTCGACTGGGCGCGGCCTCCTGCGGCAGATCAAGGCTGGCGCTTTACGCGCGGCGACCCCCTCTGTCGCCTTCGGCGACATCTCCCCTCAAGGGGGGAGATCAGCAGCTTCGGCCTCGGCGAGCAGCGCCTCGACCTCTTGCAGCGTCGGCATCGACGGCGCCGTGCCCGGCCGGGTGACCGAGATGCCGGCGACGGCGCAGGCGAAGCGGACTGCTTGCAGCGGTTCCACGCCTCTCGCAAGTGCTGCGGCTAGGCCGCCATTGAAGGCGTCACCTGCGCCGGTTGTCTCGACGACGGTGCCGGCATTGATCGCGCCGACATGGTCGGATCGGCTGGCCGTGTGCAGCAGCGCGCCCTGTTCGCCGAGCGTCACGATAATCGCGCCGGCGCCTTTTCCAAGCAAACGATCGGCGGCGCGGCGGGCGTCGTCGATGGACGACACCTTGATGCCGGTCAGTTCCTCGGCCTCGGTCTCGTTGGGCGTGACATAGTCGCAGAGCGTGTAGATGCGCTCGGGCAGGCTTGCCGCGGGCGCCGGGTTGAGGATGGTCGTCACCCCTGCCCCGCGCGCGATCTCCAGCGCCCGCATCGCCGCCTCGATCGGCTGCTCGAGCTGGGTTACGAAAACGCCGGCCGAGCGGATCAGGCCGGCGTTAGCCTCGATGTCGTCGGGCGAAATCAGCATGGCCGCACCCGGGCTGACGATGATGGCGTTGTTGCCGCTCGTCTCCTCGACGAAGATATAGGCCGCACCCGTATAACTCTCCGGCGTGTCGATGACGTCGCTCTTCACCCCGGCCTGCGTCCAGGTTTGCCTGGCCATGTCGGCAAAGGGATCGACGCCAAGGCGCGTCAAAAAAGTGATGTCGGCGCCGAGACGGCCGGCCGCGACCGCCTGGTTGGAGCCCTTGCCGCCCGGGCCGAGGGTGAAGGATGTTCCAAGGATCGTCTCGCCCATGCGCGGCTGGCGGGCGGCGCGGTAGGCGGTGTCGGCGACGAAGACGCCCAATATGACGACAGGCTTGATGACGACAGGCTTGCCTGGCATCCCGCTACTCCGCGTCCGGCGGAACGACGCCCTTGCGGAAGGCAAAACAGCCATAGAAGCGGCGCTCGCCGGTCTGGATGACGCAATAGGCCTTTTTGGCACGTTCGTAGAAGGCGTAGCGCTCGACCGAAATCATCGGCCAGGCCTTGCCCTCCGCAGCATCGATCTCGCTTTGCACTTCTTGCTGCACGGCGGGGATCTCGTCCGGCTTGCCGACGATCTCCATGCGGGCGGCGGCATCGTCGACGAAAGTGTCCAGCGGATAGAGCGACAGCACCGCCTTGACCACGTCAGCGGCCGGCGCATCGATGCGCAGCAGCCGACCGAGCACCGTCTGGCGCGCCACCGAATCGGAGGGGAAGTTGGTGTCGGCGATGATCAAATCGTCGCCATGGCCCATCGCCCGCAACGCCTGGAGCACGTCGGCATTGAGCAGCGGATTGATCCCTTTGAGCATAGTTGCCTCCCGAACGGGCTTTTTGATGCGAAGCCTGGCGCATGATCCCGAAGCGCTGTCGGTTTTCGGACAAGATCATGCGCAATTCAAAGTGTTTTAGAGACGATTGCCGGTCTCTGCGTCGAAGAGATGGACCTGGTCGAGCCGCGGTTTCAGATGCAGCGTGTCGCCCGGCTTAAAGTCGTGGCGCTCGCGGAACAGCGCCACCATCTCGCCCTCGCCGAAACGCAGAAACACCAGCGTTTCGGAACCGGTCGGCTCGACGACGGAAATCTTCGCCGGCACGCCGCGGGGGTGGATTTCGAGATGCTCGGGCCGGACGCCGTAGACGACATTGCGCCCGTCCTCCACCTTGCTGCTCGCAGCCATCGGGAACGGCGTCCCTGCGATCTCGACGATGGGCTTGTCGCCCTTGCGCACCACGCCCTTGAGCAGGTTCATCGACGGCGAGCCGATGAAGCCGGCGACGAACAGATTGGCCGGCCGGTCGAACAGTTCCAGCGGCGCGCCGACCTGCTCGATGCGGCCGTCGCGCATCACGACGATCTTGTCGGCCATGGTCATGGCCTCGATCTGGTCGTGCGTGACATAGATGGTGGTGGTCTTCAGCCGCTGGTGCAGTTCCTTGATCTCGGTGCGCATCTGGACGCGCAGCTTGGCGTCGAGGTTAGACAGCGGCTCGTCGAACAAAAACACCTGCGGGTTGCGCACGATGGCGCGACCCATGGCGACGCGCTGGCGCTGGCCGCCCGAGAGCTGGCGCGGATAGCGCTTGAGATAGGGGTTGAGATCGAGGATATCGGCGGCGCGCTTGACCCGCTCGGCGACATCGGCCGGATCGGTCTTGCGCAGTTTTAGCGCAAAGGCCATGTTCTGCTCGACCGTCTTGTGCGGATAGAGCGCGTAGTTCTGGAACACCATGGCGATGTCGCGCTTGGCCGGCGGCAGATGGTTGACGACACGGTCGCCGATGGCGATCGTGCCGCCGGAAACGGTCTCCAGCCCCGCCACCATCCTGAGCAGCGTGGACTTGCCGCACCCCGAAGGGCCGACCAGCACCACGAACTGCCCGTCGGCGATATCGACGCTGACACCGTGCAGGACCTTGACGGTTCCGAACGCCTTGGCCACATTGCTGATCGCGACTTGAGCCATTGGCCCCCCTTTCGTTGCGGTGAAGCTAAACAACGCAAACAGCGAGGGCAAGTCAGTCTTTTATAGATAAAAAACTCTGTTCGCGTTTGACACGGCACCTGGTTGTGAGAATAGTGAAAGGGCTCGGGTTTTGACCCTGTTCCGGGCGCGCCGGCACGGTGGTCGGACCACGGAAGTCGAAGCGTTGCGGAGGAAAACTTGGGCCGCTATTTCTGGGAGCCGCTGTTGTTGGGGAACATTTCCAGCGCTCCAAACACCCGAACAATCACCATAGAGATTCTGGGAGGAACGAAATGAAAGTCAGCCTTTACAACCAATTCATGCGCGCGGGAGCCACGCGCCGCGATGTCCTCAAGGGCGCGGCCAGCATGGCCGCGGTCGCAGCGGCATCCGGCGCCGGGCTTGGCGCGCTGACGCGCCCGGCTTCCGCGGCAAGCGAATTGCGCGCGCAGATCCTGCAGATCCCCGGTGTCGGCAAGGGCCAGCCGACCGATGCCGACTTCCAGCAGGTCGGCGAGCTTTGCCTGGAGGCGACCAAGGCCAGCGTCAAGGAAGGCGAATTCGCCGGCGTCCAGCTCACCTTCATGGGGCTCAACAACCAGAACCTGCACAATGTGCTGTTTCGCGGCTTCCTGAAGCCGTGGGAGACCTATACCGGCGCCAAGATCAACTGGATCGACCTGGCGCAGGCGGACTACAACGCCCGCCTGCAGCAGTCGATCGCCACCGGCACCGTCGATTTCGACATCATCGAGATGGGCGCGCCGTTCGAAGGCGACGTCTGCGGCAAGGGCCTCACCTCCGAAATGCCGGACTGGGTCAAGGACCAGATCGACATGAAGGACGTCGTGGCCTATCTGCAGCCACCGGTCGGCACCTGGGACGGCAAGCAGTACCGCGTGACCGTCGACGGCGACGCGCACAATTTCAACTACCGCACCGACGTGTTTGCCGATGCCGACCTCGCCAAGGCGTGGAAGGACGGCGGCGGTGGCGGTGAATGGGGCGTGCCGAAGACCTGGCAGCAGGTGCAGGCGGTGACAAAGTTCCTCAAGGGCAAGCAGTTCCAGGGCCAGGACGTTTTTGGCTATCTCGACGCGCCCAAGGCGTGGGGCGGCTTCGGATTCTATTTCCTCGGCAGCCGGGCCAGCGCCTATGCCAAGCATCCCGACGACAAGGCCTGGCTGTTCGATGCCGATACGATGAAGCCGCGCATCAACAATCCGGCCTGGGTGCGGGCGATCCAGGACGTGATCGACGCGCTGCCGTCCGAGCCTGCCGACCAGATCAACGCCGACCCGAACACCACCGCCTTCCAGCAGTTCCTGGCCGGCACCGGTTCGATGGTCACCTGGTGGGGCGACGTCGGCTCCAACGTCAAGACCAACGACAGTTCTGTCGTCGGCGACGTCACCGGCTTCTCGATCCTGCCTGGCTCGGACGACGTCTACAATTCCAAGACCGGCCAGTGGGACAAGCTCGCAAGCGGCCCGAATTATTCGCCGAACTGCGCCTATCTCGGCTGGGGCGTCTACGTCATGGCACGGGTCGACAGCGACGAAAAGAAGAAGAAGGCGGCCTGGTCTGCCGCTGCCCATCTCGGCGGCAAGGACCTGTCGCTCTGGTGCGCAGCATATCCGTCCGGCTTCCAACCCTACCGCAACTCGCATTTCGACATTCCGGAATGGGTGGCGGCCGGTTACGACGAGGCTTTCATCACCTCGTATCTGAAATCGGAGGCCGACAGTTACAACCATCCGAACGCCGCGATCGAGCCGCGTATCCCCGGCATCTTCCAATATTACAGCGCCGCCGAAGACATCCTGGCCAACACCTTTGCCGGAAAGATGACGGCGCAAGAAGGCGCTGACGCCATCGCAGCCGCCTGGGAGAAGCTGACCGACCAGATCGGTCGCGACAACCAAATCAAGCTCTACAAGGCCTCGCTCGGCATGTAGGTTGAGATTTTGGGAACCGCGGTCCGGCGACGCAAAGCCGCCGGACCCTAGTTTGATCGGCCAGCCGGTCATAACAGTTTGACCGGCCAGCCGGTCATAACAACTTGACCGGCCAGCCGGTCATAGCAGCCTTCAGTGAACGGACGAGACGCGTGGCAGACCAGACTTTGCCCACCAGTGCGTGGCCGGCAAACGCCGCTCCATCCGATCTGATATCGCCGGGCCGCAGGCGGCTCGGCCGGGCGTTGATGGCCGTTGCGACGCTCGGCCTTCTGGCCGTGATCGCAGTTCAGATCCTTTACAAGTCAGAGGTCAACACGATCGGCTTCGAGACCTGGCGGCCGGTCGTCTATGCCTACGTGCTGTGGGGTATAGCACTCGGCATCGGCCAGGTGCTGACGCGCGGCGAAGACGGCCAGCGCGCGCTGTTCCTGCTGCCGGCGCTGCTGTTCACCATCGCCATGGTGATCTTCCCGACGCTGTTCGGCTTCTACATCGCGCTGACCGACTGGAATCTCAGTTCCTTCTCCGGCCGCAAGTTCAACGGGCTCGACAATTTCTGGCAGATGCTGGCCGATCCCTATTACCGCAACGCGCTGTTCAACATGGTGCTCTATGTGCTGGCGGTGCTGGTCGAATACGTCATCGCCTTCGGCCTCGCTTTGCTGCTCAACGCACAGATCCGCGCGCGTAAATTCTTCCGTGTCGTCTTCCTCATGCCGTTGATGCTGTCGCCGGTCGCGGTGTCGTGGATGATCGGCAAGTCGCTGATGGAATACCGCTTCGGGCCGGCCGCCGCGCTGGCGCGCCAGCTCGGCTGGGAAAACCCCGCCTTCTTCTCAAACCCGATCACCGCCCGCATCTCGATCATGGTGCTGGATGCCTGGACGTTCATCCCGTTCATGATGATCATGCTGCTCGCCGGGCTTCAGGCAATGTCGCGCGAGGTGCTCGAGGCGGCCAGGGTCGACGGCGCCAATGCCTGGCAGACGTTCTGGCAGGTCACGTTTCCGCTGATGCTGCCGGTATCGGTGACGGCGATCATCCTGCGCATCATCTTCAAGCTGAAGCTGGCCGACATCATCATCACCGTCACCTCGGGCGGCCCGGGCGGCGCGACCGATTCCGTGTCGAGCTTCATCTACCGCGAGTATCGCGACCGCTCGAATGTCGGCTACGGCACCATGCTGGCGATGGCCTACCTCATCATCATCATCGTGTTCGTGACGTGGCTGTTGAAATTCGCCAATCGCTTCGTGCGCAACGTCAATTGACAGGCGGCCAGATGAGCGTCCAGACCACCGACTATGCCGCTTCCGAAATCCGCTCGCCGGCGAGCTTTTTCGCCAACCGCGTCTTCATCTATGGCGCGCTGGTGTTCTGGGCCTTCATCTGCCTGTTCCCGATCTACTGGACGATAACCACCTCGTTCAAGACCGCGGTCGACGTCACCCAGGGCCATCTCATCCCGTTCGTCGACTTCCGGCCGGACTGGAAGGGCTGGCGCTCGCTCGGCCTGTCGCCGGATGCGATCTTCCGGACCTCGACGGTGCGCGACGAGTTCATCAAGCGCTTCATGAATTCGGTCATCACCTCGGTCGGCGCATCGAGCCTCGCTATCGTCATTGGCAGCCTCGCCGCCTACGGCCTCACCCGCTTCCGCTATCACTTCGCCTGGTTCAAGAACGAGGACATCTCCTTCTTCTTCCTGTCGCAGTTGATCCTGCCGCCGGTGGTGCTCGCCCTGCCCTTTCTCGTGCTGTACCGGGAAGTCGGCATGCTCGACACGCGCATCGGGCTGATCCTGCTCTACACGCTGATGGTGCTGCCGATCGTTATCTGGATCATGCGCGACCAGTTCAACTCGATCCCGGTCGAACTGGAGGAAGCAGCCCTCGTCGACGGCCTGTCGATCTGGGGCGCCTTCTTCCGCATCGTCATGCCGATCGCGCTGCCGGGCATGGTCGCGGCGTTCATCCTGGCGATGGTGCTGTGCTGGAACGAGTATTTCTTCGCCGCACTGCTGACCTCGACCGACGCAAAAACCATTCCCGTGATGGTGGCGAGCCAGACCGGCTCGCAGGGCATCAACTGGTGGTCGATGGCCGCACTCGCCACCGCCGCGATAACACCGCTCGCCGTCATCGGCATCGCGCTGGAGCGCTACCTCATCATGGGCATGACCGCAGGCGCGGTGAAGTAGCGGTTGCTTCTTCCCTTCTCCCCTTGTGGGAGAAGGTGGATCGGCGCGCAGCGCCGAGACGGATGAGGGGTGCTGGAAGAAATGAGGCGTTGGCGTTCCCTGGAACACCCCTCATCCGTCCGCTTCGCGGCCACCTTCTCCCACAAGGAGGGTTTTGCACAGAGATTCTGTTCACGAGACGTCTCAGAATCAGACGCGAACAAACCAGAATCGAAGACGGAACCTTGTTCTTCTGTGCAAAGCCCTCACAAGGGGAGAAGGAAGAACCGCGCTAGAAATAAGGAAACGGCAGCATATGAAGACACGGCATTTCGACCGCATCGGCAATGGCGGCATCAGTTTCACGGAACTCGGCTTCGGCACGGCGCCGCTCGGCAATCTCTATCGTGCCGTCTCCGACGAGGATGCCAACGCCACCCTGGAGGCTGCATGGCGGGTCGGCTGCCGCTACTACGACACCGCACCGCTCTACGGGCTTGGCCTGTCGGAAACGCGGCTCAATCCGTTCCTGCGCTCGAAAAGGCGCGACGACTATGTGCTGTCGAGCAAGGTCGGCCGCATCATGCGCGCCTGCCCGCCGGACCAGCGCACCGGCATCGGCAAGTTCTTCGACACGCCGTCGCGCCGCGAGGTCTACGACTACAGCTATGACGGGGTCATGCGCTCCTTCGAAGCCTCGCTGGAACGCCTCGGCGTGGACCGCATTGACATCCTTTTCGTGCATGACGTCGACGTCTTCACGCATGGCAGCAAGGAGGCCGCGGACCAGCGCATCGAGGAGTTCATGCGCTCGGGCTATTACGGGCTGCTGTCCCTGCGTGACCAGGGCATCATCAAGGCGTTCGGCGGCGGCATCAACGAATGGCAGGTTGCCCAGACGCTAGCCGAGCGCGGTGACTTCGACCTGTTCCTGCTTGCCGGGCGCTATACGCTGCTGGAGCAGGAGGCGCTGCAATCCTTCCTGCCGCTATGCCAGAAGCGCGGCATCGGCATCGTTCTCGGCGGGCCGTATAATTCCGGCATCCTGGCAACCGGTCCGAAGCCCGGCGCCTACTACGATTATACCGAGGCGCCGCAGGACATCATCGACCGCGTCACGCGCATCGAGGCTGTCTGCAAGCGCCACGGTGTGCGCCTGATCGAGGCGGCACTGCAATTTCCGCTGCTGCACCCTTCGGTCGTGTCGGTGATCCCCGGCGGCCAGCGGCCGAGCGAGGTCGAAAGCAATCGGTCGCTGCTCGACGCGAAGCTGCCATCGGCACTCTGGGCCGATCTCAAGCAGGAAGGGCTGATGCGCGCCGATGCACCGACGGCATAGAGCCCGCCAAAGTGGGCGCGAAAGAAAAGCCGGGCATGCCCGGCTTTTCTGGTCTCTGAAAAGGGTACGAAGGCGCTTAGTTGACTGCGTCCTTGAGGCCCTTGCCGGCTGAAAACTTCGGCACGGTGCGCGCCGGAATCTGCACTTCGGCGCCGGTCTGCGGATTGCGGCCGGTCGAGGCAGCGCGTTTTGACACGGTGAAATTTCCGAAGCCGACAAGCCGGACATCGCCGCCCTTCTTCAGTTCGCCGGTGATGACGGAGAACACCGCATCGACCGCCGACTGCGCGTCACCCTTCGAAATACTCGCGGCGTCGGCGACAGCGGACACCAGTTCGTTCTTGTTCATAAAAATTCCCTTCCATGAGAAACCGGAACATACGACTCATCCGGCAGGAAACGGACTTTAGAAAGAAGCGCTTCCGCAACCAAGTCGAAAAGCGTCAAAAGAGTCGAAAAAACCCCGGAATTCCGGGGTTTTTCACATGAAAGAGCCGGGCTCTAGGCCCGGCTCTCCGTTGTGCATTGCAACTTTAGCACGAGCTAATGCGTGACCCCGAAAACCGGTTTCGGTTTTCGGAAAGGATCACGCATAGACTCAATAGCGTTAGAGCGTCCTTTGCGCGTCCAATTGGACGCGCGGCGCTCTAATGAGCTAGCGACTTGCCGGCGTCGTCTCCGGCATCCACCGCAGCCGGCGCATTGACCGGCTCGACCCACTCGATCGCCTCCGGCATACGCACAAGCGCATGGCGCAAGACTTCACCGACCCGCCCGACCGGAACGATCTCCATACCGTTCTTCACGTTGTCCGGAATCTCCGCTAGATCCTTGGCGTTGTCTTCCGGGATCAGCACCTTCTTGATGCCGCCGCGCAGTGCTGCAAGCAGCTTCTCCTTGAGCCCGCCGATCGGCAGCACTCTGCCGCGCAGCGTGATCTCGCCGGTCATTGCCACGTCGGCCCTGACCGGGATGCCGGTCAGCACCGAGACGATCGCCGTCGCCATCGCCACGCCCGCCGACGGTCCGTCCTTGGGCGTTGCGCCTTCGGGCACGTGGACGTGGATGTCGCGCTTGTCGAACAGCGGCGGCTCGACGCCGAAATCGAGAGCCCGCGAGCGGACGTAGGAGGCCGCCGCCGAGATCGATTCCTTCATCACGTCGCGCAGATTGCCGGTCACCGTCATGCGGCCCTTGCCGGGCATCATGACGCCTTCGATCGTCAGCAGCTCGCCGCCGACTTCCGTCCAGGCGAGCCCGGTGACGACGCCGACCTGATCGTCGGCCTCGACCTGGCCGAAGCGGAAGCGCGGAACACCAAGGTAATCGGCGAGATTGTCCGCCGTGATGTCGACCGTCTTCTTCTTCGTCTTCAGGATCTCGGTCACCGCCTTGCGGCCGAGCTTCATCAGCTCGCGCTCCAGACTCCTGACGCCCGCCTCACGGGTGTAGGTCTGGATGATGCCGCGGATCGCGTCCTCGCCGACGGAGAACTCCTTCGGCTGCAGCGCGTGATCGCGGATCACCTTCGGCATCAGGTGGCGCTTGGCGATCTCGATCTTCTCGTCCTCGGTGTAGCCGGCGATACGGATGATCTCCATGCGGTCCATCAAGGGCGCAGGGATGTTCAGCGTGTTCGCCGTCGTCACGAACATCACGCTCGACAGGTCGTATTCGACCTCGAGATAATGGTCCATGAACGTCGAGTTCTGCTCGGGATCGAGCACCTCGAGCAACGCCGACGACGGGTCGCCGCGGAAATCCTGGCCCATCTTGTCGATCTCGTCGAGCAGGAAGAGCGGGTTGGACTTCTTCGCCTTCTTCATCGACTGGATGACCTTGCCAGGCATCGAGCCGATATAGGTGCGCCGGTGACCGCGGATCTCGGCCTCGTCGCGCACGCCGCCCAGCGCCATGCGGATGAACTCGCGGCCGGTCGCCTTGGCGATCGACTTGCCGAGCGAGGTCTTGCCGACGCCGGGAGGTCCGACGAGGCACAGGATCGGCCCCTTCAGCTTCTTCTGGCGGCTCTGCACGGCGAGATATTCGACGATGCGGTCCTTGACCTTGTCGAGGCCGAAATGGTCGGTGTCGAGCACGTTCTGCGCGAAGGCCAGATCCTGCTTGACCTTGGAGTTCTTGCCCCACGGTATCGACAGGATCCAGTCGAGATAGTTGCGCACGACGGTCGATTCAGCCGACATCGGCGACATCGTCCGCAGCTTCTTCAGTTCGGCTTCCGCCTTTTCGCGGGCCTCCTTGGAGAGCTTGGTCTTCTTGATGCGCGCCTCGATCTCGGCGGCCTCGTCGCGGCCGTCCTCGCCCTCGCCGAGTTCCTTCTGGATCGCCTTCATCTGCTCGTTGAGATAGTATTCGCGCTGCGTCTTCTCCATCTGGCGCTTGACGCGCGAGCGGATGCGCTTCTCGACCTGCAGGACGGAGATTTCGGCTTCCATGAAGCCCATCGCCTTTTCCAGCCGCTCCTTGACCGAAAGCGTGGCCAGCATCTCCTGCTTCTCGGGGATCTTGATGGCAAGATGCGAGGCGACCGTATCGGCGAGCTTGGAATAGTCGTCGATCTGGCTGGCGGCACCGACCACTTCGGGCGAGATCTTCTTGTTCAGCTTGACGTAGTTCTCGAAGTCGGTGACGACGGAACGGGCCAGCGCCTCGACCTCGACCTCTTCCTCATCCGGTTCGACCAGTGCTGCGGCGCGGGCCTCGTGGAAGTCGGGACGGTCGGTGAACGAAACGATTTTCGCGCGCGAGGCGCCTTCGACCAGCACCTTGACGGTGCCGTCCGGCAGCTTCAGCAACTGCAGCACATTGGCGAGCGTGCCGATGTCGAAGATCGCATCGGACTCGGGATCGTCATCGGCGGCATTCATCTGGGTCGCAAGCAGGATCTGCTTTTCCTGACCCATCACCTCTTCCAGCGCCTTGATCGACTTTTCACGCCCGACAAAGAGCGGAACGATCATGTGCGGGAACACCACGATGTCGCGCAGTGGGAGGACTGCGAAGACGCCGTCGCTGGGAGCCTTGGATATTTTGGCCATTGTCCAACCTTTCATGTCGCGACCGCCAATCGGCCAACCGCGATTCTCATATTAACGACCGGGGATGGTTCCGCCTACCACCGTTTGTGACGGGAGTTTTACAGCACAGAATTCGGCGCCACGGCCTTCTTCCGTTAGTTGGAGGCACGCGAGGCAAAGATCAAGGGTCGACACGAAACCGTTCATCCAATCCGTCATAATTCATTCATCACAAGTCGGGCCGTTCATCATAGCCTGCCCATCCGCAAACGGCAAAACGGCGCCTTGCGGCGCCGTTTGAAGAACTCCACTACAGGACTGACGTCAGGCGCTGACGTTGCCCTTCTTTTCCTTCTGCTCGGAATAGATGTAGAGCGGCCTGGCGTTGCCGGACACCACCTCTTCCGAAATAACCACTTCGCGCACGCCTTCCAGCGCCGGCAGTTCGAACATCGTGTCGAGCAGGATCGCTTCCATAATCGAGCGCAGGCCGCGCGCGCCGGTCTTGCGCTCGATGGCGCGCTTGGCGATCGCCGACAGCGCATTCTCGTGGAAGGTCAGGTCGACATTCTCCATCTCGAACAGCCGCTGGTACTGCTTGACCAGCGCGTTCTTCGGCTCGGTCAGGATCTGGATCAGCGCCGGCTCGTCGAGATCCTCCAGCGTTGCCAGGACCGGCAGACGGCCGACGAACTCGGGAATGAGGCCGAACTTCAACAGATCTTCCGGCTCGACCAGACGGAAAACGTCGCCGGTGCGGCGATCCTCGGGCGACGCGACGGTGGCGCCGAAGCCGATCGAGGTCTTGCGGCCGCGATCCGAGATGATCTTGTCCAGCCCGGCGAAGGCGCCGCCGCAGATGAACAGGATGTTGGCCGTGTCGACCTGCAGGAATTCCTGTTGCGGATGCTTCCTGCCGCCCTGCGGCGGCACGGAAGCGACCGTGCCTTCCATGATCTTCAACAGCGCCTGCTGGACGCCCTCGCCCGACACGTCGCGGGTTATCGAGGGATTGTCCGACTTGCGCGAAATCTTGTCGATCTCGTCGATGTAGACGATGCCGCGCTGGGCGCGCTCGACATTATAGTCGGCCGACTGCAACAGCTTGAGGATGATGTTCTCGACGTCCTCGCCGACATAGCCGGCCTCGGTCAGCGTCGTCGCATCGGCCATGGTGAACGGCACGTCGATGATGCGGGCCAGCGTCTGCGCGAGCAGCGTCTTGCCGCAGCCGGTCGGGCCGATCAGCAAGATGTTGGACTTCGCCAGTTCGACGTCGTTGTTCTTGCCGGCATGCGCGAGGCGCTTGTAGTGGTTGTGGACGGCCACCGACAGCACGCGCTTGGCGTAGGGCTGGCCGATGACGTAGTCGTCGAGAACCTTGAGGATCTCCTGCGGGGTCGGCACACCCTCGCGCGACTTCACCATCGAGGTCTTGTTCTCCTCGCGGATGATGTCCATGCAGAGCTCGACGCATTCGTCGCAGATGAACACCGTCGGGCCGGCGATCAGCTTGCGCACTTCGTGCTGGCTTTTGCCGCAAAACGAGCAATAAAGCGTGTTCTTGGAATCACCGCCGCTGTTGCCGACCTTGCTCATTTTCATGTCCTTTCATAGCCGCCCGCCGATGGTCTGGTTGAAAGGGCGCATAACTCAATCTATCGCGGGAAATCGCCGCCGCCAGTAGTCCGGCTCCCGCAACGCATTCCATACGAAACACATATCAGAAAACGTCGCAATGATTCGCATCAACCCCGCACAAAGCTAAGCCGTCGAAAATCAACATAGGCTTAACGTAGGCAATCGCTCCCGTCGAGGGAACAGCCAATTGTGGCCGAAATGCCGCAAGCGGCATCAAAAGCGTGTTTTCCCGCTATCCAACTGCCACCGGGCTTATGTGGCAAGACCCTCGATCGGCTCACGCGACGAAATGACCTTGTCGATGAGGCCGAAATCCCTGGCCTCGTCGGAGGTCATGAAATGGTCGCGGTCGAGCGTCCTTTCAATCTCGTCGTAGCTCTTGCCGGTGTGCTTGACATAGACCTCGTTGAGACGGCGCTTCAGCTTGATGATGTCCTGGGCGTGGCGCTCGATGTCGGAAGCCTGGCCCTGAAAACCACCGGAAGGCTGGTGGACCATGATGCGGGCGTTCGGCGTGGCGAAGCGCATGCCCTTCTCGCCGGCGGTGAGAAGGAGGGAGCCCATCGAGGCGGCCTGGCCGATGCACAGCGTCGCTACCGCCGGCTTGATGAACTGCATGGTGTCGTAGATCGCCATGCCCGAGGTGACGACGCCGCCGGGCGAATTGATGTAGAGGTTGATTTCCTTCTTCGGATTCTCCGCTTCGAGGAACAGGAGCTGCGCGCAGACCAGCGTCGCCATGCCGTCCTCGACCGGACCGGTGATGAAAATGATGCGCTCTTTCAGGAGCCGCGAGAAAATGTCGTAGGCCCGCTCGCCGCGATTGGTCTGCTCGACCACCATCGGAACGAGGTTCATGTAGGTTTCGACGGGGTTCTTCATGGACTATCCCTTATTGAAGATGGGATTCCGGCGCCGGAGATGAGCAAGTCGGGCAGAATCGGTTCTGGATCGTTATCCCTGTAAATAGGATGTCGGCTCACCCTAGCGCAAGGCCGCCCGTCCTAGCCATCCGGTTAAGTCGAATCAAGGTTTCTGCACAGAATTCGCCCGAAGCTGCGCCGGCTGCTGTTGAAGCGGTGCGGCTGCGCTGCCGGGTAACAGTTTCTTAACCGCGTCGCTTAACGAAATGTGCCGAAACTGCTTTCCCGGGACACGGCTTCCCCTACAATTCAACGTTGAGCTTGCGTGGAAAGTTCAAACTGGGGGGAGTGCAATGATCGGGAAAACGGCTTCCTCGGCCATCGCCAGCCTCGCCGTCCTCGGCATGGTGTCCGAAACGGCTGCCGGCGGGCGCCCCGTCGAGTGCTACGAGCAGGTCAACAGGCCGGCCGTCTACGAGACCGTCTACGAAAACGTGCTCGTCAGCCCGGCCGGTCAGCAGGTGGAATCCGTTCCGGCGATCTACGGAACGCGCGAGCGGGTGGTGCAGATCGCACCGGCGCGTGTCGGCTACGAGATCGTGCCTGCCATCACCCGCACCATCTACCGCACGGTGAAGGTCGATGACGGCGGCTACTCCTGGGAATGGCGCGTCATCAACGGCCGCAAGGTGCTGTGCAAGGTCAGGCACAAGGCGCGCTATCAACGGGTGGCCGAGACCGTGGTGGTGCAGCCGGAGCGCCAACGGCGCGTCGTCAGCCCCGCCGAGTACGAGAGCGTCGCCGAAGAGGTTCTGGTGCAGCCGGAGCAGCGGCGGATCGTCAATTTTCCCGCCACCTACCAGACAGTGGCGCGCCGGGTTCTGGTCCGCGAGGGCTCGTCGCGCTGGCGGCAGGTGCGTATTGCGCGGCACTGCCGGTTTTAGGCTTCCGCCCGCAGCCACGCTTTCAAGCCGCCGACATCGCCATTGCCGACGGTCGCTGCGACACGCCTGCCGACCGCCGCGCCGAACTTGTAGCCGTGGCCGGAGCAGGCCGAGACGACAAGGCATTTGCCCTTCTCATGCGCCAGGAACTTTTCGTCGGCGGTGAAGGTGTAGGCACAGGTGACGACCTCGGTGACCTTGTATTCTTCGACACGGGCGATCGGCGGCGAAAACAGGTCGCGGATCGCCTCGCCCTCGCCCGCCACCGGCTGGCGGTTCCAGTCGGCATCGCTGGTCGGCACCCTGTGCAGCCCTGAGCCGAATTTCATGCCGGCACCGCCGGACGGCGGGATCACGTAGCCGTCGACGACGCCGCCGACATCGAGGATGACCGGGGCTGAATGCCATGCTGCTTGCAGATCCGCCGGCGGTTCGACATAGGCTAGCGCGGTGCGCCAGGTCTTCAGGTCGCCGCCCAGCTCCGGAAACAGTTTCAGCACCCAGGCGCCTGCGGCGACGACGATGCGGTCGGCCTGCATCGTCTCGCCGCTTTCAAGCACGAGGCGGCCAGCCTCGGCGTCGACCTCCGTCACCTTGCTGTTTTCGTAGACATTGGCGCCGGTTCTCCGCAGCCATTCGGCGAGGCGGGATGCAATCTTGCGACAATGCAGCGCACCACCCTCCGGCGAAAAATACGCGTAGCGGAACGAGCCGGGCTGCAGGAAGCGCCAGCGCTTGGCCGCGGCGTCCGGCTCGAACAGCTCGATCGGGTAGTTCCCGGCTTCCATGCCCTCGCGGTATTCCTCGGCTTCGTCTCCCGGCTCGCGCGAAATGCAGATGAAGCCGCGCGGGTCGAGATGGTTCTCGCCGAGATCGGCCCACATCTCGTCCCAGGCCGCATAGGCTTCGGTGATCAGCCGGCCATAACCCGAGGCTGTGCCATAGGCGCGGCGGATGACGCGGTGATGGTCGCCCGAGGCGGCAAGCGGATTGGGAATCGGTCCCTGCTCGACAATCGAGACCCGGTGCCCGGCCTTGACCAGCGACCAGGCCGTCGACAGCCCTGCAATGCCTGCGCCAACCACGATCACATTCATCAAGTCAGTCTTTCCGCAGCCGCGCCGGCTGGCCAACACGAAGGATCACCGGGCGCCAACATACGGTCTGGCGTCAAGCTGGCAAGCCGCGCTAATGATCCACAATGACCGATTTGGTGCCACCGACTTACCTGGCCTTCAATCCGGCCACCCGCCATGTGCGGCTCGATCCGCACGAGGCGGCTTTCTTCCAGAACCCCTACGCGGCCTATGCCTTCATGCATGGCGCATCGAATGTCTTCTTCTGGGAAGAGTTCGGCTTCTGGTGCTTTGGCGGCTTCGACGACGTCAGCCGGCTGCTGCGCGACCGGCGCTTCGGCCGCTACAACCCGGTCGGCATCCCTGACAGAAGCGCCGTCGGCGAGGATCGCAGCCATCTCGGCAGCTTCGACGGCATCGAGGCCAATTCGATGCTGGAGCTGGAACCGCCCGTTCACACTAGGCTCAGAACGCTGGTCACCCGCGCCTTCGTCTCGCGCCAGGTCGAGCGGCTGAGGCCGCGCGTCGAGGCTCTGGCCAACGAGCTGATCGACCGTTTCGAGCCGGGCCAGGTCGACCTGCTGCCAGCCTTCGCATCGCCTTTGCCGATCACCATCATTGCCGAAATGCTCGGCGTGCCGGTCGAGATGGGACCGCAACTCCTCGACTGGTCGCATCGGATGGTCGCCATGTACATGCACGGCCGCACCCGCGAAACGGAAGAGACGGCCAATCGCGCAGCACATGATTTTTCGGATTTCCTGCGCGGCCATGTTGCCGAGCGGCGCAAAAAACCCGGCGACGATCTGCTGTCGCTGCTGATCTCGGCGCAAGACGATGGCCAAAGACTCTCTGAGGACGAGCTGGTGTCCTCGGCGATCCTGCTGCTCAATGCCGGCCACGAGGCGACCGTCCACCAGACCGGCAATGCGGTGCGCGCTATACTCGCGCAAGGCGGCGACCCGCGCCGCTTCTTCACCTCGCCGCAAACGACCACTGCCACGGTCGAGGAATGCCTGCGCTTCGACGCGCCGCTGCACATGTTCACGCGTTATGCCTATGAAGAGATCGAGGTCGGTCCCGGTATCATCGTGCGGCCGGGCGAGACGATCGGCCTGCTGCTCGGCATGGCCAATCACGACCCGGCGGCCTTTGCCGAACCCCTCGCCTTCCGGCCGGATCGCGCCGACCAGAAGAACGTCTCGTTCGGCGCCGGCATTCATTTCTGCATCGGCGCGCCGCTCGCCCGGCTCGAATTGCAGGTATCGCTGAAAACCTTGTTCGACCGGCTGCCGCGGCTGCATCTGGCCGAACAGCCGCGTTTTCGCGACACCTATCATTTCCACGGGCTGGAAAGGCTCGTCGTGCACACCGGGCAATGATCAAAGCTTGATCACATACTCCTTGCGTGTCGTTTCAAGCACTTCCCAGCTTCCCTTAAAGCCTGGCCTGAGCACGAAACTGTCGCCGGCCCTGACGGTGCGCGCCTCGCCGGCGTCGTCTGAAATCACCGAGACGCCCGACAGGATGTGGCAGAACTCCCACTCGTCATATTCGATGCGCCATTTGCCCGGCGTCGCCTCCCAGATGCCGGCATAGAGGCCACCGTCGCGTTCCTCGACATTCCAGGTGCGGAACTTTGGATCGCCTGAAATCAGGCGATCCGGCGCCGGCGCGCCAGGTTCCGGCTCGGCGCTTTCAATATCGACGGAGAGAAATTTCGGCGCGGTCATGGAAACTCCTTGCAGCGGGGATCAGACGTTGGCGAGAGCCTGTTCCAGATCGGCGACGATGTCGTTGACATCCTCGATGCCGACCGACAGCCTGACCGTATCCGGCCCAGCGCCGGCCGCGACCTTCTGCTCGTCGGACAGTTGCCGATGCGTGGTCGATGCCGGATGGATGACCAGCGACTTGGTGTCGCCGACATTGGCGAGGTGCGAGAACAGTTCGAGCGCCTCGACGAATTTGATGCCCGCCGCATAGCCGCCCTTCAGGCCGAAGGTGAACACGGCACCGGCGCCAAGCGGCGAGTACTTCTTCTGCAGCGCATTGTTGTTGTCGCTGGGCAGGCCGGGATAGGACACCCAGGCGATTTTTGGGTGGTTGGACAGCCACGCGGCGACGGTGACCGCATTGTCGCAATGGCGCTGCATCCTGAGCGGCAGGGTTTCCAGGCCGGTCAGGATCAAGAACGCATTGAAGGGCGAGATCGCCGGGCCCATGTCGCGCAGGCCGAGCACGCGCGCGGCAATGGCGAAAGCGAAATTGCCAAATGTTTCGTGCAGGACGAGGCCGCCATATTCGGGGCGCGGCTCAGACAGCATCGGATATTTGCCGGATTTCGACCAGTCGAAGGTACCGCCGTCGACAATGGCGCCGCCGATCGAATTGCCGTGGCCGCCGATGAACTTGGTCAGCGAATGCACGACAATGTCGGCGCCATGCTCGATCGGCCGCACCAGATAGGGAGAGGCCAGCGTGTTGTCGACGATCAGCGGCAGGCCATGCTTGCGGGCGATGTCGCCGATCTTTTCGATGTCGACGAAGACACCGCCCGGATTGGCCAGGCTCTCGATGAAGATGGCCTTGGTCTTTTCGTCGATCTGGCTTTCGAAGGTCGAGATGTCGTTGGTGTCGGCCCAGCGCACCTGCCAGCCGAAATTCTTGAAGGCGTGGCCGAACTGGTTGATCGAGCCGCCGTAAAGCCTTGTCGCGGCGACGAAATTGTCGCCGGGCTGCATCAGGTTGTGGAACACGAGCACCTGCGCGGCATGGCCCGACGCGACGGCCAAACCCGCGGTGCCGCCTTCGAGTGCCGCGATACGCTCTTCCAGCACCGCCTGCGTCGGGTTCATGATCCGGGTGTAGATGTTGCCGAAGGCTTTTAGCCCGAACAGCGAAGCGGCATGGTCGGCATCATCGAAGACAAAGGAGGTCGTCTGGTAGATCGGCGTGGCACGCGCGCCGGTCGCCGGATCGGGCTTGGCGCCGGCATGGACGGCGAGCGTGTTGAAACCGGGCGTGCGGGTCATGGATTACCTCCCCTGAATGCTGAATGCTGAATGCTGAATGGTGAATGGTGAATGGTGAATGGTGAATGGTGAATGGTGAAGGCAAGGTCGGCCAGCCCCATCCTGATTGCAAGCGGCTCATATGCCGCTGTGGCCGCCTTCCGGAAAAATCCTTCTATTCACCATTCACTATTCACTATCACCATTCACCACCTACTTCCGGCGGACGCCAAAACTCTGGAATCCCGGCCGCATCAGCGGCTTCTTCGACGACAGCACGCCTGAGTTGACGCCGGTCCAGCCGATTTCGCCCGACAGCTTGCCATATTCGATCTTGGGGCAGCGGTTCATCACCACCTTGATGCCGGCGGCCTCGGCGCGTGCGGCTGCCTCGTCATGGCGCACGCCAAGCTGCATCCAGATGACGTTCGGCAACGGATCGAGCCGCAAGACCTCGTCGACAACGCCCGGCACCGCCGCCGAGCCGCGAAACACGTCGACCATGTCGATCGGCTCGGGAACATCGGCGAGCCTGGCATAGGTCATCCGGCCAAGGATTTCCTTGCCGGCCTGGCCGGGATTGATCGGGAACACCGAAAAGCCCTTGCCCAGCAGGTATTTCAGCACGAAATAGCTCGGCCGCACATCGTTGGCGGACGCGCCGACCATGGCGATGGTCTTCACCGAATTGAGGATTCCGGCGATATAGGCATTGTCGTAGGCGTCATGGTTCATGCCTCTTCCTCATACAGAGCCTCGGCGAGAAAACCATCCGGATCGTTGCAGAAAACTGCGCATCATGCGGAAATGATCGGTATCGTCGAAAGCGGTGGGAAACGCGCTCAACCCGGCAGCGAGATGCTGCCGTCTTCCGCGATCGGAAAAGCCGGATTGTGCGCCACTTCCCAGACATGCCCTTCGGTGTCGGCGAAATAGCCATACCAGCCGCCCCAGAAGGCGCGGCCGGCCGGCTTGACGATGCGGCCGCCGGCCTTCTCGGCCATCGTCAGCACGTCATCGACCTCCGCGTCGGAGCGGGTGTTGTAGGCGAGGTAGATCGCCGACGGCGCCGTGCCGAAGGTGATGCCCGAATCCTCTTCGGCGCTTGCGCGCGGGAACAGGCCGAGAATGACGCCGCCCATCTGGAAGAAGGCGACGCCGTCGGTGATGCCGGCATGGCGGGTCAGGCCCATCGCCTCGTAGAAGCGTGTGGCGCGCTCGAGATCGTCGACGGCGATGGTGATGATGGAGATGCGGGCTTCCATATCTAGTCGTCCGTCCATTCGGGCTTGCGCTTGCCGATGAAGGCGCCGATGCCTTCTTCTGCGTCGCGCGCCAGCATGTTGTCGACCATGACGCGGCCGGTATAGGCGTAGGCCTCGGCCAGCCCCATCTCGGCCTGCGCGTAAAAGGCTTCCTTGCCGGTCTTGACCACCAAAGACGATTTGGCAGCAATGGTTTGCGCATATTTGGTGACAATCTGATTCAGATATTCGCGCGGCACCACGCGATTGGTGAGACCGAATTCCTTGGCCGTCGCTGCATCGATGGTCTCGCCGGTCAAAAGCATCTCCATCGCATGCTTGCGCGAGACGTTGCGTGACAGCGCCACCATCGGCGTCGAGCAGAACAGGCCGATATTGACGCCCGGCGTGCAGAAGGTCGCCTCGTGCGAGGCGATGGCGAGATCGCAGCTCGCCACCAGTTGCGCCCCGGCCGCCGTTGCCAGACCGTCGACCTCGGCGATGACCGGCCTCGGATGGCGCACGATCGCCTGCATCAGTGCCGCGCAAGCGGAAAACGTCTCCTCGAAGAATGCCTTGCCACGATCGGCGTCGGCGCGGCGCGCGGTCATTTCCTTGAGGTCGTGTCCGGCGCAAAACACCTTTCCGGCCGCAGCCAGAATGATGACGCGGACGGATCTGTCTGATTTCGCGCGGTCGAGTTCCGCCATCAGCGCCGCCATGACCGCCAGCGACAGGGCATTGGCCGGCGGATTGGCGAGCGTCAGGCGCAGGATGCCCTCGTCCAGTCTCGCGATAACAGGACCTTCGGCAACAGCCGGCTTGATGGCGACGATTTCGGCCATGGTCTCCAACCTCTTCATCGGCCGGCGGCATCGGATTCGCCGGCCATGGAACAAAAGAACTAGCACGGTGCCGATTGAAGAACAGCCTTAGGACGTGTTTTCTCGGCGGTGCAGCCTCGGCCAAGCGCCCTCGCCTTGAAAACCGCCGGCTATGCCGACGCCACAAACAGGAAACCGCTTATGCCTGCCCAAAACAATCTCAAGCCGGTGCTGACAGCAGAGCAAGTCAACGCGCTGATGGAGACCGTCTACCCGCAGCTCAACGACCAGTTCACCATCTACGAGGCGATCGAGGTGTTTGCGGGCGGCTGCACGGTGCGCCTGAATGCCGACGAGCGGCATTTGCGCCCCGGCGGAACCGTTTCCGGCCCGTCGCTGTTCACTTTGGCCGACATTGGCGGCTATGTCTGCGTACTTTCGCATGCCGGGCCGGATGCGCTTTCGGTCACCACCAATCTCAATATCAATTTCGTCCGCAAAGCCGAGGCAGGCCCGATCGACGGCCATTGCCGCATCCTGAAGCTGGGTAAGAGCCTGATGGTGTTCGATATCGACATCATCGCTGGAGCGGACGGACACACGGTAGCGCACGCGACGGGAACCTATTCGATCCCGCCGAAGAAGAGCTTTCAATCGCAGGCCTGATTTGCAGGACGGATACGTGTTTCCGCTCGTTCCAACGGAACGAAATGTCGGACAACACGTTCGCAGGTCCAATCAGGTCTGCAAAAACATGCCCGAACTTCCCACTTATTTGGCATTCCTGGTCGCTGTGCTCGGCTACCAACTGTCCGGTCCGGGGCCGGACATGCTTCTGGTGATCAGCCGCGGTATCGGACAGGGTTGGCGGGCAGCACTGGCAACGGCGACCGGCTGCGTTTTCGCGGGCGTGATCCAGATTCCGCTGTTGGCAATGGGACTTGCATCGCTGGTCACGTCCTCGCCTGTCGCGTATGGCCTGCTGCAACTGCTCGGAGCGGCGTACTTGATCGCAATCGGGACGAAGTTCTTGCTCACGCGCAAGAGGGCCGAAACAACCAACATCGTCGCAGCCAAAGAGGGAGGTTTGGCAGGTGCCTTTCGGCAAGGCATGATCTGCAACCTGACTAACCCTACCGCACTGGTTTTCATGCTCGCAGTACTGCCGCAGTTCGTTCATTCCTCCACAGGATCGCCGGCGATGCAATTTATCGTGCTCGGGGCCACCATGAAGGCTACGGGCCTTCTGGTCCTGGGAGCTGTAGCCTTGGCCTCAGGCGCGGTCGGCCACTGGCTGGCACGCTACGCCGGTTTTCTTGTCTGGCAAGAACGCCTGGCTGGTACGATCATGATTGCTGTCGGGATCAAACTGCTGCTGGCTGCGATTATTCCGGGACGGCGCTAGTCAAATTGTCGGAGTCATACGTGGTATAATAATACCTCAAAACTAACCTCTTGTTTTAGCAAGGCAATCCTTCCGAGGTGGCCAGATATGCAACTTGACTGGCTAATTCCCCTCGCCTATAAGCCCTCACGGAACAGCGGCCCGCCAAAGGCCGCCGTTTTGTTATTGGCGGCGGGCGAGCGCCCGGCGTCAAGTCAAGCAACAAGAAACGCCTTCCCTTTTCGTTCGTGAATGGGGGAAGGTCCGAACCGAAAGCAACAAATCCATGACAACCTTTTCGCAGAAGCCTGCGGATGTGGTGAAGAAGTGGGTGCTGATCGACGCCGAGGGTCTCGTCGTCGGCCGTCTCGCCACTGTCATCGCCAACCATCTTCGCGGCAAACACAAGCCCACCTTCACCCCGCATGTCGACGACGGCGACAACGTCATCGTCATCAATGCCGACAAGGTGGTGTTCACCGGCAAGAAATTCACCGACAAGGTCTATTACTGGCACACCGGCCACCCCGGCGGCATCAAGGAGCGCACCGCGCGCCAGCTGCTCGAGGGCCGTTTCCCCGAGCGTGTCGTCGAGAAGGCCGTCGAACGCATGATCCCGCGTGGTCCGCTCGGCCGTCGCCAGATGAAGAATCTCCGCGTCTATGCAGGCACGGAACATCCGCATGTCGCCCAGCAGCCCGTCACGCTCGACGTGGCCAAGCTGAACGCCAAGAACAAGAAGGTTTCGTAAAATGGCTGAGCTTTCCTCGCTCGCAGAACTCGGAACTGCCACCGGCAACACCAACACGCAGCCGGCTGCACCCGTCCACGTCCAGAAGCTCGACAAGTCGGGCCGCGCCTATGCCACCGGCAAGCGCAAGAACGCCATCGCGCGTGTCTGGGTGAAGCCCGGCTCCGGCAAGATCGTCGTCAACGACAAGGTGTTCGCCGAATACTTCGCGCGCCCGGTCCTGCAGATGATCCTCAACCAGCCGATCATCGCCGCCAACCGCGCCGGCCAGTACGATATCGTCGCCACCGTCATCGGCGGCGGCCTTTCCGGCCAGGCCGGTGCCGTGCGCCACGGCATCTCCAAGGCGCTGACCTATTACGAGCCGGCGCTGCGCGGCGTGCTCAAGAAGGGCGGCTTCCTGACCCGCGACAGCCGCGTCGTCGAGCGCAAGAAGTACGGCAAGGCGAAGGCCCGCCGTTCGTTCCAGTTCTCGAAGCGCTAAGCACTGCTTCAGCTTCAGACAGTCGAAAAGGCCGCCTCCGGGCGGCCTTTTCTTTTGGTGCCGAGCCCACCCGCGCCTGCGGCGCGACCTCCCCATCAAGGGCCATCAAGGGCAGGTAGAAGGTCGGGGCAGCTTCCCGCCCCTTGAGTCTTCTAGGGCCCGACGGGCGCCGGAACGATGGTCTGAGTAGGGCGCGATGAAGCCGGGCACCGTGGAACAGGATTGCTGGCAGACGATACACGCATTCGAGAACTGTCCGAGGAGCGGGAAAGACAACCCGGCTCGCGCCTACAAGGCAGAAAGTCGCAAGGCCGCCGATTGCCGAGGTCGGCGTCACGGCCTGTTCCCCGGAACGCGCCGGCTTTCGCGCGGTGTTCAAGGATCTGGTCGTCGGGCCGCCTATCGCGCGCAATCTGCAGGCGGACTGAGGAGGCCTGGAGTCTCGCTCGCAAAAGCGAATGGTGCCCAGAGCATGAACCCGACAGGTTGCAGGCCCTTTCAGGAAGGCATCCTTACTCAAACTCAAGCACCATGCTGGGGGGGGCGTCGAACTCGGTCACGTCATGCCACTCCCTTGCGTCCACCTTCGACATGTCGACCCTTCCCAGCTTATCCCCGAGGTACGTACCCCACTGTCTATGTGGGGTATACTCGCCTGGTTGTCCCTCCCCCCAGTTGGTGAATTTCAGTTTCTCGCCGTTCTGCCAGCCCCAGCCGCCACGGGGCTCGCGCGCTCCCTCAGCCTGCTCAAGTCCTATCCACGGGCCGATCTTCCAGCTGTAGCCGCTCCTGGTGTCGAAGCCTGATATGAACATCCGGTCATCCGCGGCGAAAAGATCATAAACGAAGTCGTTCTCAGCCTTGGAGCCGATCGCGACGAGGTAAGCCTCGCACCCCTTTGCCAGTTGCTTGGCGGCATCGATCCGTATGCTGCGGGTGTAGGCTGCGACGTAGAGGTGTCCTTCGAATTCCCCATAGATGATTTCTTTTCCGGCCAGGCATTGCGCCGCGCGAATGACCCGCTCATCCGTTTCGAGACCCTTCAGATCGTTGGGATCGAACGATCTGGCTTCATCGGACGAGATGACGGAATCGGATGAGGAAATGCCGACGAGCTCGAGGCGATTTGCCATCACACGGTTGATGTAGCCGGTCTCCGACAGACCCATCGCCTTCTGGTACCGGGCGATCTCACGCCGTGTCTTGAGGCCAATCGTTCCGTCGGCCGATCCGATGTCGTAGCCAAGGTCGGCAAGCGCGAGCTGGATTTCCTTGCGTTGTGCCTGAGTGAGCTTCAGCTTCGCTTCCGCTTCCTTCGGCGACACCAACTCCTCCGATCCTCCCTGAAGCAGTCGCAGGGCGTCGCGCGCGCTGTCGGCGAATGCGCCGCTCTGGTATTTCGCCAGGTATAGCTGCCACCCGCGAGCGGTCGAGATCCGCTCCGCCTTCTCGAAATCGATCTGGGCAAGCATGAGCGAAGCCGCTTCGTCGCTAGGGGCGCTTTCGTTGAAATAGAATTCGGCCGCCAGATTGGAGACGATCTGCGGCGACTGTTCGTTGCCGGTCTTGACGCGCACATCCCGAATGACCCGCTTGAAGGCCGTTCCGACCTCCAGTGAAGGACTTGCCAGATGCTCGATCAGGGCCATGGTGAAAGGCGAGTTCGTGCCGCCGCCATCATAGGCAACCTGACCGGGCGAGGCCGCGAAGGCGATCATGGTGCCTGATCCCGTCGAACTGACCGGCGCCAGGCCTTTCACGGTTCCGCCGCGGGTCGCGCCCTCCACCGCTATGTTCAGCCGATCCGCGATCGGATTGTTTCGGCAGGCATCGATGAAGATCAACGACAGCGACGCCTTTCTCTCCATCGTCTCGATAATGGAATTGAGCGAGACCGTTTCGGCATCGACGTCGAATTCGGACTGCAACTCGGCATCCAGGCCGAGCAGGAAGTTCTCGCCCTTCAACTGCATGCCGTGTCCGGCAAAATAGAAGAGCGCCGTGTCCTCGGGGCTGAGCTTTTTCGAGAAGTTGGACAACCCCTTGGCGAATTCCGCGCGGCCGACATTCACCAGATTGTCGACCTCGAACCCGTTTTCGGCCAGAAATTTGGCGAACTCCCTTGCGTCGTTCGCGGCATTGAGCAGCGGGGTCACAGACAGATAGGACGAATTGCCGATGACCAGTGCGACCCGCTTTCCGCCGGCGGCAGAGGCGGATCCCGCAGCGACCGAAAGGCAAAATAGCGTCACGGCGAACATGCGAGGCACTATCGGCGGCATGATATCCCCCAAATACTCCTACTCCGCGATCTTGGGCCCGGAAGGACGTTAGGTCAATCGGGCGTCCGGGTGAGCGGCATCGAGAAGAAGGGGAACCTGAAGCGAACTCTTATGTCAGACAGGTACCGCGAGTTGCCCTGGCCGGATGATGCTGGTTCTCCACGTCGCCCCCTCTGTCCTGCCGCCCCCCAAGTGGTCCTCAAGGGGGAGATTGGCCGTCATTGGCGCTTTCACTCCATCGCGGACGCTCGAAAATATGGCCGATTGCGGCGAAGCTGCCGATCCCCCGCTTGAGGACCGCTTGAGGGGGGAGATGTCGGCAAGACAGTGGGGGCGACGTGGAGAAACGCAATCTTCGCTACGCGCTAGGCGCTCGCCGTCATCGCCGCATAAGGCCGGGACGAGTTCCGCACGACCAGCCTGCCCTGCAGCACCAGTCGACGCGGCGCGGGGTCGGCGTTGCCGCAGAGACGGCTGAGCATGAGATTGGCCGCCTGCTCGCCGATCGCCTGCACCGGCTGCGCGACGGTCGTGAGTTGCGGGCGAAAAACGTCCGCCCACGGAAGTCGTCGAAGCAGGGCGACCAAAATGTCTTCCGGGCATGACAGGCCGAGGTCGCGGATCGCCTTCATGGCGCCGACCACCATTGGTTGCTAGCCGAGAAGATGGCGGTCGGGCGATCATGCAGCGACAATAGCTGCATGGCGGCCTTATAGCTGCCCTACCTCCCCTCGATGGGCCTCGATGGGAAGGTCGGCGCGCAGCGCCGGTGGGGTGACGGTGCCGGGCACAGTTCATGCCTGACGCAGGCCTCAGGTCCGGCTGTCCCTGATGAAATCGATAAACGCCCGCAACGGCGCCGGCACGAGACGCCGGCCGGGATAATAGAGGAACGGCCCGGGGAAGCTCTGCCACCAAGGTTCGAGGACGGGTTCGAGCGCACCGCTCTTAAAGTGAGGGCGAAGCCAGTCCTCGAACAGGCTGACAATGCCGGTACCGGCGATGGCAGCATCGACGGCGAGATCGGCCGCTCCGCCCAGGGTCACAAGAAGCGGCCCCGTCGGATCGACCCGCACCACCTCGCTGTCGCGCTCGAATTCCCATGGCGGCATCGCCCCGCTGGCGAAGCGGCCGCGCAGGCAGGCGTGGCCGAGCAGATCGCGCGGGTGTTGCGGCCGGCCATGGCGATCAAGGTAGGCAGGGCTGGCGGCGGTGGCAAAGCGCTGCAGGCGCGGTCCGATCGGCACCGCGATCATGTCCTGTTCCAGCCGCTCGTCGTAACGGATGCCGGCATCGCAGCCTGCCGCCAGGACGTCGACAAAGCTCTCCTCGGCGATCACATCCAGCCGGATGCCGGGATAGGCAGCGAGAAATCCCGGGACGATGCTGGGCAGCACCAGCCGCGCCGCGCTGACCGGCACGTTGAGGCGCAACGTACCTGTCGGCCTGTCGCGGAAGCCATTCACAACGTCGAGGGCCGATTCCACCTCGGTCAAGGCAGGGCCGAGCCGGGCCAGCAAGCTCGCGCCCGCTTCGGTCAGGACGACGCTGCGGGTCGTCCGGTTGAGCAGCCTGACACCGAGCTGCGTCTCGAGGCGGCGCACCGCCTCGCTCAAGCCCGACGCACTGCCGCCGCTGGCGCGGGCGCCATCGCGAAAACCCTTGGCCCGCGCTACGGCGACGAAGGCGTTGAGGTCTCCGAGGTCGATCTTCATTGTTCGACGTTCCGTACAGCCCGTGCGGAATGTACCCAATTATCGTGAGATCGGACAGCGCCTCTCAACCTCATCCTGAACGGAGATAGACCATGTCCAGCATTGACCTTTCCGGCACGTTCACTCTCGGCGACCGCACCGTGAAGCGGCTCGGCTACGGCGCCATGCAGCTCGCAGGACCCGGCGTCTTTGGTCCGCCCAAGGACCATGGCGCGGCATTGGCCGTGCTGCGCGAAGCTGTTGCGCTTGGGGTCAATCACATAGACACCAGCGATTTCTACGGCCCGCACGTCACCAATCTACTCATCCGTGAAGCGCTCGCGGCCTATTCCGACGATCTGACGATCGTCACCAAGATCGGTGCCCGTCGCGGCGCGGATGGCTCGTGGCTCCCGGCCTTCTCGCCCGAAGCGCTGACGGAGGCGGTGCACGAAAATCTGCGCAATCTCGGGCTCGACGTGCTCGACGTCGTCAATCTCAGGATTGTGTTCGACGCGCATGGCCCCGCCGAAGGGTCGATCGAGGCGCCGTTCACTGTGCTGGCCGAGCTTCAGCGACAGGGCCTGGTGCGTCATATCGGGCTCAGCAGTGTCACGCCGGCACAGATCGAAGAGGCGCGACGGATCGCCCGGATCGTCTGCGTGCAGAACCAATACAATCTGGCGCACAGGGGCGACGATGCCTTGATCGACAAACTCGCCCGCGACGGCATCGCCTATGTGCCGTTCTTTCCGCTCGGCGGCTTCAACCCGCTGCAGTCGTCTACCCTGTCCCGCGTCGCTCAGCGCCTGGACGCCACGCCGATGCAGGTCGCGCTCGCCTGGCTGCTTGATCGCGCGCCCAACATCCTGCTCATCCCCGGCACGTCTTCCGTTGCGCATTTGCGGGAGAACCTCGCCGCGGCCGAACTCGATCTGCCGGAGGACGTCGTCAGGGAGCTGGACGGCGTGGCGATGGCTGCATGAGGATTGGCGAAAGCGGCAACGAGCCAATCTCCCCCTGATCGAAAGGCTGGCGGGACAGCGCCCCCCTCTGCCCTGCCGGGCATCTCCCCCACAAGGGGGGAGATTGACAGCTTCGCGGACAGCGCCCTTTTTGCAAGGTTGGTGGTTGGCGAAACCAGTGATGAAGGCCAATCTCCCCCCAAGTGGGGGAGATGCCCGGCAGGGCAGAGGGGGGCGCGAAGGATCGCTACAGAGCGCTTTTATTCTGAGCCGCTGCATTCTTCGGCGGATGTCACCGAATGGATCCCAGGGTCTGCGCCGCGTCGCTTCGCTCCTTGCTCCGCCTTGGGATGACGAAGGCGCGGGGGCTTACGGCTAATCGCAGACTTTGGAGATTGGCAGTTGCAGGCCGGCCGGCAGCGCGACCGCCGGTCAAAGAACCAAATCCACGGTGCAGAGGAACTAATTGATGCTCGCCGTATTCGCCGGGCGCGCCTCATCAGAATAGGGCACGCGGTAGCCGTTTGCCGCCAGCCAGTCGATCGCCGCTTTCGGCTCGTCGGTCTGGATGATGGTGGCGCCGCGTTCGGCCCAGAAGCCGTAGGTCTCGCGCGGCAGGCTGGCGAACACCGCCAGTTCATCGCCGCGACCGCCGGCAAGGAAGCCGCCCGGCTTGTTGACGATGGCGTAGGTATTGGCCCAGATGTGCCAGCCGCCCCTTATCGCCGCGGCGCGCATGCGCGGGCTGAACAGCGGACCGCCGGTCTCGGTCAGCGTCTCGGCGCCGTCCCGCCAGTTGATCATCTCGACCGCGCGCGGCGAAAAGGCGCCGCTGACCTTCTCGGCAAAACCGGCGTCGCGAACCGCGTCGTCGGCAATGATCGGCATGAATTGGAAACCGCTGCCGATCGCGCCCATGGCTGCCTTGACAGTGGTGATCCTGGCCGGGTTCCACAGGTTCTCCTTGACGATCACCTGTTCGGCCATGCCAAGGTCACGCGCCACCGCGATCATGCCGGCCAGGCTGTCGACGTCGAGCTTGTTGTCGATGTTGACGAGGATTCTGTCCCTGGTCGCCATCAGCATCTCGCGCAGCGTCGAAACCGGCTCGTCGGTGACGGCGCCGGTGCCTTCGATCACCAGCCTGCAGGTTTTGAGTTCGGCCAGCGTGCGCTTGACCACCTCGCCCTTGCAGTTCGTCGTGCGGTCGAGCCAGCTGTCATGCATGACGACGAACTGGCCGTCCTTCGAGCGCCTGACATCGACCTCGACGATTTCGGCGCCAAGCGCGATCGATGCCTCGAGGGCGGCGATCGAGTTCTCCGCAAACAGCGTCTTGCGGGCCTGCAGGCTGCCGGCGCGGTGCGCCGCCACCATGACATGGTCGCGCCATTGGTTGGCGTGTTCGAAACGGTCAAGAATCTGCCTGGCGCGTGTTTCGCCAGCCAATGCCGAGCCAGTGAACAGCACCGAGGCGGCGGCAAGCACAAGGTTCAGCCAGGTCGTTCGCATGAGAATCGCTCCTACCGGATGCAAACCCGGATAAGCGACGCGCGTGACAGCCCAGTGAACGAAGCCGGCTTCGCAAATGCCGGAAAGTCAGGTCAATGCCGGCTGAAGCGGCTGTTCTTCAATCTCGACTTGCCGAGATCGATGCCGCCGTCCTGGCGGTCGGTGGCCGGCTTGGCGTGCTGAAATCTGCTGCGTTCCCCGGCTGACAACCATCCCGTGCAAGGACGGCTGGCTACTGTCGGTTGTATTCATGCATATCTACGCAAATTCCGGGTTGGCCATTCGGGCTCACCTGGCAAGCAAGAAGTTGTGACCGAGTTCGAACGGCCATGGCCCTCGGAAGGGGTCGCATTTGTTGCAATTATATCCAATAAGGTTGCGCCTCGACGCACAGGAGACCGCTTCATGCCGAACACCAACATCGATCACGCCTTCACCGCCCGAGCCAGGACGGGTGCGTCCTTCGAGCCGACCTATGCCGGCGCGCTGTCGTTCATGCGACGCAAATACTCGAAGGACGTGAAGGGCGCGGACGCGGTGGTGTGGGGCATCCCCTTCGACGCCGCCGTCACCAACCGGCCGGGCGCGCGTTTCGGACCGCAGGCAATTCGCCGCGCCTCGACCATTCTCGACAACGACCCGCAATACCCGTTCTCGCGCGATCTGTTCGAACATCTCGCCGTGGTCGACTATGGCGATTGCCTGCTCGACAGCGGCAACCACCAGAAAACGCCGGGGACGATCGAGCGCGAGGCGGCAAAGATCCTGAAATCCGGCGCCTTCCTGCTATCGCTCGGCGGCGACCATTTCGTCACCTGGCCGCTGCTCAAGGCGCATGCCGCCATCCACGGTCCGCTGGCCCTGGTGCAGTTCGACGCCCACCAGGACACCTGGCCGGACGACGGCAAGCGCATCGATCACGGCTCCTTCGTCGGCCGCGCGGTCAAGGAGGGGATTATCGACCCCGACCGTTCGATCCAGATCGGCATCCGCACCCATGCGCCCGACAGCTTCGGCATCAAGATCCTGTACGGCCACGAAATCGAGGACATGCGCGCGTCCGATATCGCCTATGCCATCGTCGACCGCACCGGCGGCAAGAAGGCCTACGTCACCTTCGACATCGATTGCCTCGACCCGGCCTTCGCCCCCGGCACCGGCACACCGGTCGCCGGCGGGCCGTCCTCGGCAAAAATCCTGTCGGTGCTGCGCCAGATCAATCAGCTCGACATCGTCGGCGCCGATGTCGTCGAGGTTGCGCCGGCCTATGATCACGCCGAGATAACGGCAATTGCCGGGTCGACGGTGGCCATGCACTATCTCGGGCTGCTGGCGGAACGAAAGGCCCGGCTCGAAGAGCTGAACAACGGCAATCACATTGTTGCCGGATTGAACCAGGCAAGTGGCATATAATTTCGAACTATCAGGGAATTCAGGCAGGCAAATGAAACCGAAAATCTTCATCGACGGCGAGCACGGCACCACCGGTCTCCAGATCAGGGCGCTGCTTGCCGAGCGCGGCGACCTGGAGATCATCTCGATTCCGACCGAGCGCCGCAAGGAACCGGCAGCCAGAGCCGAGTACCTCAACGCCGCCGATGTCGCGATCCTGTGCCTGCCGGACGCAGCCGCGAAAGAAAGCGTCTCGCTGATCAGCAACGACACGACAAGGGTTATCGACGCCTCGACCGCGCATCGCGTGGCAGAAGGTTGGGAATATGGTTTTGCCGAAATGGACAAGGCTCAGGCGCGCAAGATCGCTTCGGCGAAGCGCGTCACCAATCCAGGCTGCTGGCCGCAAGGGCCGATCGCGACACTGAGGCCGCTGGTCGCGGCCGGGCTGTTGCCGCCGGATTTTCCGGTCACCGTCAACGGCATTACGGGCTATTCGGGCGGCGGCCGGCCGATGATCGAGGACTATGTCGCCAAGGGCGAGGAAGCGTCGGAATTCCTGCCCTACGGGCTGACCCTGCAGCACAAGCATGTGCCGGAGCTCAGGACCTATGCGAAGCTGTCGCATGATCCGATCATGCAGCCGGCGGTCGGCAATTTCGCGCAAGGCATGATCACGGTGGTGCCGCTGCAGCTCGGCGGCCTCGACTATGTGCCGACCGGCGCCGAGCTTCATGCGGCGATCGCCGACCATTTCGCCGCCATCGATGGCGGCGTGGTCGAGGTGGCGCCCTATGCGCATCTCGAGCGCGTGCCGGAGATCGATCCCGAAGTCTACAACGGCACCAACCGGATGATGCTCCATGTCTTCGCCAACGACGACAGGGCCCAGGCGCTGCTGTTCGCCGTCTACGACAATCTCGGCAAGGGCGCCTCGGGTGCTGCCGTGCAGAACATGGATCTGATGCTCGGCCTCAAGCACTGAATGGACGCTCCGGCATTCCCAGGCCGCTGGAAGGTCAGCGCGCCAGAACTGATTGCCGAGACGTTCAGCAGCCGCATCTGGAAGGTTGTTCGCGAGGACGGTTCGCCGGCGGTCGTCAAGGCCCTCAAGGCTTTCGACGACGTCGAAGACGAGTTGCGCGGCGAGCATTTCCTCGCCTGGCGGCGCGGCGAAGGCGCGGTACGGCTGCTCGGCCGCGACGGCCACTGCATGCTGCTCGAATATGCCGGTGAAACCTTGCTGTCACAGGTTCTCGCCGAGCAGGGCGACAATGCCGCTACAGCCATCGCGGCCGAAGTGATGGCAAGACTGTTCTCGCCATCCGACCACCCTGCCCCACCAGACCTTCAGCCGCTGCGGGTGCGGTTTTCCAGTCTGTTCAACAAGGCGAAGATCGATCGCGACGCCGGCGAAAAGAGCTTTTACGTCGAAGCGGCTGCGACCGCGGAACGGCTGTTGGCCAATCCTGTCGAGGTGCTGCCGCTGCATGGCGACCTGCATCACGACAACATCATGCTGGGAGCGCGCGGCTGGCTGGCGATCGACCCGAAGGGCGTTCTCGGCGATCCCGGCTTCGACGCGGCGAACATGTTCTACAATCCGCTCGGCCGCGACGAGCTTTGCCGTGATCCCCGGCGGATTGCCGACATGGCCGAGATTTTCGCCAGAACGCTCGGCCAGACGCCGCCAGCCATTCTGGATCACGCCTTCGCCTATGGCTGCCTGTCGGCGTCATGGCATCATGAAGACGGCAATGCGGTCGAGAAAAGCCGCGAATTGTCCATTGCCACTGATATCAGGGCGGTGCGGCTCAGCCTCTGACGGCGATCTGGTTGGGCATGGGATAGGCGCCTTTGGTGCCGCGCCAATGCGCTGCGGCAAAGCCCAGCAGGACAAGCGCGAAAGCCTGATGCATCAGCGCCATGTGCAGCGGCACCTGCATCAGCAGCGTGCCGATGCCGATCAGGGCCTGCAGCAGCACCAGCACAAACAGCAGCGTCGCGCGGCGCGCATGGGTGGTGCCGGGCTGGCGCCGGTGGGTCGCGATCATGTGCCAAAGTGCTGCGACTGACATAGCGTAGGCGCCGAGCCGGTGGATGAACTGGACCGTCTTCGGGCTCTCGAAGAAGTTGCGCCATGCCGGCTCGAGGATTAACAGGTCGCCGGGGATGAGCTTGCCGTCCATCAGCGGCCAGGTGTTGTAGCTCAGGCCGGCATCGAGCCCGGCGACCAGCCCGCCGAAATAGATCTGGATCAGCGCCAGCAGCACCAGAAAGCCGGCCAGACGCTGGGTCGAGCGGTCGGCCGCGGGCTCGGAGTGCGGCGCCAATCCACGCGCGACCACCATGGTCGCGGTGAAGATCAGCGCGGCCAGCGTCAGATGCGTCGCCAGCCGGTATTGGCTGACGGAGACCCGGTCGACCAGCCCGGACGCCACCATCCACCAGCCGATCGCGCCCTGCAGGCCGCCGAGAAGAAGAATGCCCAATAATTTCGGACCAAGACCGCGTTCGATGCGGCGCGTCGCCCAGAAAAACACCAGCGGCACGGCAAAAACCAAGCCGACACCGCGCGCCAGGATCCTGTGCAGCCATTCCCACCAGAAGATCGACTTGAACGCTTCGATGCTCATGCCCTTGTTGAGTTCGGCATATTGCGGGATCTGCTGGTAGCGCTGGAATTCCTCCTGCCATTCGGCGTCGTTGAGCGGCGGGATGACGCCGTGGATCGGCTTCCATTCGGTGATCGAAAGCCCGGATTCGGTGAGCCTGGTGGCGCCGCCGACCAGCACCAGCACAAACAGCACCAGGAGCACGACGTAGAGCCAGCCGCGTACCAGCGCCCGGTTGCGCAGGTCGCGGTCGCGGGCCACGAAAGGCGCGGCAGCTGATATGGCAGCCATGGTCTTGTCCCGGCAGGTTGCAGTCGCGGATTGGTGAACCATCGCAATCCAACTGGCAAGACCGGACAGCGCGGCACGCCGTCGCGCCGCTTCTTGGCTGTTGCGTGCCTCTTCCGTTGGGCCTAAGCGATAGGCATCAACCGGATCGCGAAATGCCCATTCGCCTGAAAAAGCTGATCGGAACAATCCTGCTGGTGGCGCTGGTCATCGTCTATGCGCTGGTCGCATCGATCGTGGCGGTTGCCCAACTGGCGGAATCGGGACCGTGGGCGCATTTCCTGTTCTTCCTGCTCAGCGGCATGCTCTGGGTGCTGCCGGCCATGGGCATCATCAAATGGCTGATCCTGGAGCCGCCGCGGCCGAAGAACTGAGGCTCGCTCGCCGCCGCGGTGAAAGCCTGACGCTTGCTACCCGAGGTGTAGGGCAGCTCAGGTGGTTTTCTGCCTTCCGTGTCGCCGATCGGAACGCGCCGGCGGCGCCAGAAGCGGCAGTTCGCCCCGGTCGGGTTGCTCGTCTGCTAAGCGTCCATGAGCCGACCATCAGACTCAGATCCGCATAACAAAGCCGGTGCTAGCTAGGCAGCTAAACAACGGGACTGGGTAGCACCTGAGCTGTGGAATCATCGGACGCGGGATAAAGGACCGAATGGCCAAGCTTCTCCAAAGTTCGGGTTGAGGTCACTTGGAATGAGGAACTCACGGACGATAACGATCATCGCCTTGGATTCTCTTCCATGATCCAGTGGCCGGATTCGGGAACCACTCCTTCAGTCACGTCGCTGGCGGCAAAGCGCATGACGGTCGCCATCATCGGCCCAAGCAGACCGAGCGCCGCCGCGGGCAGATGAGCCGTTTCCCCACCATCACCAAGACTGCAGGCCGGTTCATTTGGCGCATTCCGCGAAGCAACGAAAAGAGCCAGCAGTCTTCTCACTTGGGATACTGTGCGTCGCTTACATGTTCAGCCACTCGACGGCCTTGCCGTCCAGTGCCTCGGCAACGGCAACATGCGTCATGCCGGCCGTGCGACTAGCACCATGCCAGTGCTTCACGCCGGGCGGGATCCAAACGACATCGCCGGGCTCGATCTCTTCAATCGGCTCTCCCCATTGTTGGACAAGACCCTTGCCGGCGGTGACGATTAGCGTCTGGCCCAAGGGGTGGGTATGCCACGCGGTTCTGGCACCGGCCTCGAAATGAACCGTTCCGCCGCCGACGCGCGCCGTCTCGTCAGCCTTGAACGACGACTCAACTCGAACCGAGCCGGTAAAGTGATCTGACGATCCCGTCGTTGACTTGGCGGGATCATATTTCTGCACACGGATTGCTGCGCCGGAAGACCCGCGGGCAGCCTGCTCCGCGAAGGCCGTGCGCAAGGCAGGCATCGCTGCCATCGCCTTCGGCCACCCTGCATAGAAGGCCAGGTGGGTGGGAACCTCAGCGATTTCCGTCTGCGTCAGGCCATTGTCCAGCGCTTGCTTGACCTGGAATGGCAACTGGTCAACGTCCCCTGAAGCGAGAAGCGCGGCTATGGTGGCAAGACTGCGATCCCGCCCGGAAAGGCCCGGCCGGCGCCAAAGATCGCCAAACAGCACCCGATTGGTGTAGGCCGCCAGTGCGGGAGCCACCGGCGCCACCGTGTCGTCAACAGTAGCGGCTCGCGCCGCTTCGGCGGCGGCGTTGGGCTCAAGTGGTCCGGCCGTGCTTGCCTCAACTTCGCCGATGCCGCGCCGGTCGAACACGTCCTTTGTCGCCTGAACTGCGGAAATTGCGTTCGGCCAGCCCGAGTAGAAGGCGAGATGGGTGATGATCTCGCCAATCTCCCCTGGCGTGACTCTGTTGTCCAGCGCCCGGCTGACATGTCCGCCCACCTGCGCGATGCGACCTGAGGCGATCAGCGCCAATACCGTAACAATGCTCCGGTCCCGGGGCGCGAGCTCCTTACGCAGCCAGACATCGCCGAACAGGAGATTGTCGGTGTAGTCCCCAAGACCGGGTGCTACGACATAGACGTCCGGGGGTGCAATCCGACCTGCAGGACGTTCCTGTGCGTCTGCGGCCGAGGCCGCGAGTGTTGCCGCCACCAGGGAGGCTGAAAGGCTTTTCATGTTGCGCGTCTCTCTGTAGCTGGATGAAGTCAGAGCTCTTGGCCGGTCGGCCGGAACAGGATTTCGTTGACGTCCACGTCCTCCGGCTGGCTCATGGCGAAGGCCACCATGCGGGCAAAGCTGTCGGCAGGGATCGCAACGGCCTCATAGAACTGCTTGATGCCCTGGGCGACATCAGCTTCCGTGATGCTCTGGGGCAGCTCAGTGGCGACAGCTCCAGGCGAGATGACAGTGGTCCGGATGTTGTAGGGTTTGACCTCCTGGCGCAGCCCCTCCGAGATCACCCGCACGGCGTGCTTGGTGGCGGAGTAAACGGCACCGCCCTTTCCAACCTTGTGGCCGGCAACGGAGGACACATTGATGATGTGGCCGCTCTTTTGCTTGGTCATATGCGGCAGTGCCGCCGCGATGCCGTAGAGAACGCCCTTGATGTTGACGTCGATCATGCGGTCCCAGTCGTCGACCTTGCCGCGCTCCAGCGGCGAATGCGGCATGAGCCCCGCATTGTTGATGATGACGTCGAGACGGCCATGCGTTTGCACCGCGTGGTCAACGAGGCTCCTAACCTGATCGACCTGGGTGACGTCGATCTGGACGACCGCCTCCCTATCTAGACCAAGCTCTGTTGCGAGCGCCTGGAGACGATTGATGCGGCGAGCGCCAAGCACCAGCTTGGCTCCATCTGCGGCAAGCCGCCGTGCTGCCGCTTCACCGAGGCCGCTGCTGGCGCCGGTGATGACGACGACTTTGCCTTGAATCCCTTGGGTCATGTTGTTCAGTCCTTATCTGGTCGGTGCCTCGGATCGCGACGCCCAGGGTTTGCAGCCAAGGCTACCGGCGTATCTCGACGCTCCCGAGCCACTGTGTGACCTCTCGAAGCGTCTCGCGCTCCTGGTCGCATTCTTTGGAAAACCCTTCGATCGGACGAGCGCCGGGTGCATGCTCGGCGACCACGGCAAGGCTGTTGCCGAGCCCATAGCCACCATGCGTGATGAACGGCACCAGCGTCTTGCCCGAAAGGTCGTGCTGCGACAGGAACGAGCGGATGACGGAAGGCGCGGTCATCCCCCAGATCGGAAAGCCCAGAAACACGGTCTTATAGGAGCTCAGATCCGGCACCGTCGCCTGCAACGGCGGCTCGTAGCCGCGCTGCCGTTCGTCCTCTGCCTGCGCGACCTGTGCCTCGTAGTCTTCCGGATAGGCCGCCGCCGGCACGATCTGAAACTGCGTTGCTTCGAGTGCGCGGGCGATCTGGGTGGCGATCAGGCGCGTGTTGCCGGTCCGGGTAAAGTAGGCCACCAGGACCGTGGCGCTGCGACCGGCCGCAGCAGGTTCAGCGCTTGCCGCCGCCGAACTCACTCCCGCCACCAAAGGCAGCAGGAGTGAGCGTTGCAGGGCCTGCCGGCGCGAGATGGTTGTAGTCGAAATCATCCAGGGCTCTCGTTATGGCCAGTGAATGCGATCAGACTTTCGGAGGCGCTTCCACGCCCGAGAAGACCAGCACTTGGTCAGGAAGGCGCGCGCCCCTGATCTCGATCGTGGCCACGGCTGCATTGAGCTCCGCCACTTCTGCGGGCGTGAACTGGACTTCGGCCGCGCCGATGTTCTCGATCATGTGCGGCATCTGTGTCGACCCGGGGATCGGCACGATCCACGGCTTCTGCGCCAGCAGCCAGGCAAGCGTGATCTGGGCCGGTGTGGCCTGCTTCCGTTCGGCCCAGCTCTTCACCAGCTCCACCAGTGCCAGATTGTGTGGCAAGTTGTCCGGCGAGAAACGGGACTCGATCCCGCGGATGTCGCCTTCGGCAAATCGGGTCCTGGCATCGATGGCGCCGGCCAGGAATCCTACCCCAAGCGGGCTCCAGGGCACGAAGCCGATGCCTAGCTCTTCGCAAAGTGGAATGACTTCCTTCTCAGGCCCGCGCCACAGCATCGAGTATTCGTTCTGAACTGCGGTGACAGGTAATGCGGCATGAGCACGACGCAGCGTCTTAAGGCCCATCTCGGAAAGGCCCCAATGCAGAACCTTCCCCTCCGTCATCAGGTCCTTGATCGCGCCGGCGACGTCCTCGATCGGCACTTCAGGGTCGACGCGGTGCTGATAAAGGAGATCGATGCGGTCGGTGCGAAGGCGCTTGAGCATGCCCCCGACCACGCGTTTGATGTGGTCCGGGCGGCTGATGAGCCCCGGCCGACGTTCGCCCGTCTCCTGATCGATGTTCCAGCCAAACTTCGAGGTAATCACAACTTGGTCGCGAAACGGCGCGATGGCTTCGCCGAGGATCCGCTCGCACTCATGCGGCCCGTAGGCCTCGGCGGTGTCGAAGAAGGTGACGCCATGGTCGTGGGCAGCTCGGATGATGTTCAGCATCTCGGGTCGGGTGGGGACCGTCGTCTGGTAGGTCCGGCGCATGTTCTGGACACCGAGGCCGACGCTCGAGACTTCCAGCTGGCCCAGCTTTCGCCGCCCGCTCGCCCGGGCTGCGCTCTCGCTGCCAGAACCAGTTGCCTGAGCGAAGGCCTGCGAACCCGTTCCTGCGAGCAGTGGCGCAGCGGCGAGAGTTGCCGCTGCTCCCAGAAAACCACGTCGTCTCAATGTTATGCGTTCGGTTGTCATCTCAATCGTCCTTTCTTCGGGGCTCGGATTCGTCTCGATCCGAGGGGGATTTCTTATCGATGGTCTCGCTTAGCTTTGGGTATCAGGCGCGGTTCAGCGGTTGACGAAGCGCTGAAGCGAGGCGGGGTAGCGATCGCCCTTCACGTCGACGCTGGCGAGCGTCCGCTCGATGCGGGCGAGATCGTCAGCCGTCAGTTCCACGTCCGCGGCGCCGAGATTCTCCTCCAGCCGGTGGAGCTTCGTGGTGCCGGGGATCGGCGCGATCCAGGGACGCTGGGCGAGTAGCCAAGCGAGAGCGATCTGCGCGGGGGTCACACCTTTGGCCGAAGCGATCGATTCGATGAGATCGACGAGTGCCTGGTTCGCCTTGAGCGCCTCGGGCGAGAAGCGTGGCACGATGCGGCGGAAATCACTTTCACCGAAGGCGGTGTTCGGGTCGATCTTGCCGGTCAGGAAGCCCTTGCCGAGAGGACTGAACGGCACAAAGCCGATGCCAAGCGCTTCGAGCGTCGGCAGGATTTCTTTCTCGGGCTCGCGCCACCATAGCGAATATTCGCTCTGAAGCGCGGCGACCGGCTGAACCGCATGGGCGCGGCGGATCGACTCGGCGCCGGCCTCCGACAGACCGAAGTGTCGGACCTTGCCTTGGGCGATGAGATCGCGAACGGTGCCGGCGACATCCTCGATCGGCACAGTCGGGTCGACCCGGTGTTGATAGAATAGGTCAATCACATTAGTTCGCAGACGCTTCAGCGCCTCGTCCGCGACCTGTCGGATTCGCTCAGGTTGGCTGTCGAGACCATTCGCCGGAATGCCGTCCTTGAAGCCGAACTTGGTCGCGATTACCACCTGGTCACGAACAGGCTCAAGCGCCTCGCCCACAACCTCCTCATTGATGCCAGGGCCATAGGCCTCGGCGGTGTCAAAGAACGTGACGCCTCGATCATGGGCAGCGCGGATGAGCTTGATGGCCTCACCGCGATCGGTGGCCGGCCCGTAGCCGTAGCTCAGGCCCATGCAGCCGAGACCAATTGCTGATACGCTCAGACCGTTCCGCCCTAATGTTCGTTTCTGCATGATCGTCCTCTCGCTGGTGGTCGGCATCGCAGCGCCTTCGATCCGGAGAAGATATGCCCTCCGTGTCCTAGCGATTAGACAGGGCAAGTCGCATGGGCTTATGACTCCGTGTCATCAATAGCGGAGTGACCGGCATGCGACGTGAGGATCTGGGCAGTTTGGCAATGTTCCTGGCGGTCGCCGAAGAACAGAGCTTCACCAGAGCAGCTGCAAAGCTTGGCATCTCCCAGTCGGCGCTCAGCCACGCGATGCGGCGGCTGGAAGCCAAGCTGGGCCTGCGCCTGCTGACCCGCACGACGCGCAGTGTTGCGCCGACCGAGGCTGGCGAGCGGCTGGTCGAGACCCTCCGGCCTGCGCTGGACGACATCGACGCCAAGCTTGCCGCGCTGACAGAACTGCGCGAGCGACCGGCCGGCACAATCCGGATCACCACGTCGGAACTCGCTGCTCAAACGGTCCTCTGGCCGGTGGTCAATCGGCTTACAGCCGCGCATCCCGATATTCAGGTCGAACTCAACATCGAGTCGGGCCTGACCGACATCGTCGCCGAGCGCTACGACGCGGGCGTTCGCCTTGGCGAACGATTAGAGAAGGACATGATCGCGGTTCGGATCGGACCCAGGTTGCGGATGGCCGCAGTTGGCTCTCCGGCCTACTTTGCGCAGCACGGGCGGCCGCTGACGCCTCACGATCTGGCGAAGCATCCCTGCATCAATCTCCGCATGGTGAGCGGGAGCATCTACGCTTGGGAGTTCGAGAAGGACGGGCGCGAGCTGAAGGTCAAAGTCGAGGGTCAGCTGACGTTCAATAACGTCGAACTTATCCTTGCTGCCGCCGTCGCAGGGCATGGCATTGCTTTGTTGGTCGAGGACCGCGCAGCAGCGTTGCTGGCCGAGGGAGCTTTGGTCCGTGTCCTTGAAGACTGGTGCGAGCCGTTCGACGGCTACTATCTTTACTACCCCAGCCGGCGGCAGCCATCGCCGGCCTTCAGCCTGCTTCTGGAAGGTCTACGCTTCAGAGATTAGGACGAGCTACGTCGTGCCCCCCGGGGATGCGTGTGTGTCTCATGCCGACGGGCCGAAGCAGCGAACGAGTGAAGATGCCGCGAACGACCGGAATTGGCCGAAGCCGCCATTCGTCCTGCGGGAGACGAAGGCCGCCTTGGGTCACGACGTTCCCTTGACCTCCCATCAGGGATGGTCCGCAAAGGGTTTGCCGTCCACCGGAGTGTCAGACCACTAGATGGTGACGAGCATCTTGCCGGCGTTGGCCAGCGGCGTCGTCACGCCCGACAGCATCGTGCGGATATGGGCAACGCTCTGATAGCGACCGTTGATCGAAATGCGCGGCAGCGCGTGCAGGAAGCCGGCATGTTCGGCGCGCAGCACGCCGTGGCGTGTCGTCACCGCCGAGACATAGCCGGCGTCGCGGGCAAAGCCGACTTCGCGGTCACCAACGGCGCTGGCATAGCCATAGGGATAGGCGAAATGGCGCGGCGCCTCGCCGAGTTCGGCCTGCAATATGCGCCTGACGTCGTCGACCTCGTGCCGCGCATCGGCTTCGGAAAGCCGCTTCAGATTGCGATGATTGACGGTGTGCGCGCCGATCGTCACCAGCGGATGCCCTGCCATGGCGCGGATCTCGTCCCAGTTCATCAACAGGTTCTGGCGCGCGCCCAACTCGATACCGTTCGACCGCGCCAATTCGCGCAGCACCGCGCGCTGGTCCTCCTCGCGGACCTCCAGCGTCAGATAATCGTGCAGGCGCGCAAAGGCCTGGATTTTCTTGCCCGGGGTCGAGCAGTCGATCGTCACCGGACCGTTCGGTGTCGTCAAAACCAGCCGGTTGCGCGCGCTGACGATGTCCTCGACCACCTCCCACCATAGATCGGCGGCGCCGTTTATCAGCCCCGGCGCGACATAGATGGTGATCGGCGCGCCGTGCTTTTCCAGCACCGGCAGCGCCTCGGTCATGTTGTCGCGGTAGGCGTCGTCGGCGGTGATTGCCGCGAACTGGCCAACCTTGCCGCCGGCCTTGATGCGCTTGATCGCCTCGTCCAGGGTGACGAATGCATAGCCGTGCGCCTTCATGTCGGCGATGACAGCGTCGAGGAACTCAGGCGCGATGTTGAGATGCCGGTTGACGCTATCAGGCTTTTCCGGCGTGGCGGTTACCCGATGCAGCATCAGGATGGCGCCGATGCCGCCGACGAACGGTTTGGCCAGCGGGGCAAGACCGGTATAGCGCACGACGTTGAGCGCCAGCTTCCGGATTGCCTCACCCCCGTCGATCATTCATTCACCTTTTGCGCCTAGGCTCATCCAAGCACGAAATGCGCCTATGCGCGCCCCAATCGCGGTGAATACGCCCTAAAGGATTGAGGTATGGTTGACGCCACCGCGTCATTTGACGGCAATCGGCTCGAGGCCATGCAGGCGGCGCCGCGCGCGGTGCCTGCGGATCATGCCGGCCTGTCGGTGTCGGTCGCCGACGGTGCGGCACTTGCGGCTTATGCCGAGTTCTGCGGTTCGGCGCTGTTCGCGCCGGCGCAGAGCCCGGCCTGGATCCTGAACTGGGCCAGACATGCCGAAGCGGACACCGTCTTGGCGACGCTGAGCGCTGACGGCCGGCCGGTTTTTTGGTTGGCGCTGGAAGTCACCAGCCGCGGTCCGTTACGCGTCGCCCGTTTCATGGGCGGCCGCCATGCCAACGGCAATTTCGCCGCCGCCGACCCGTCCTGGCTGACCAGGGCGGATGGCGCGGCGATCCGCTCGATGCTGGCGGCGATCGCCAGGGCGCGGCCGGACATCGACCTCGTCTCGCTGGAACGGCTGCTGCCCGATCTCGACCGCGTTGCCAATCCGCTTCTGTCCCTCCCGCATTTTCCCAGCCCCAACCTGTCGCTGGCCGTCGACCTGGCGGGAGGTTTTGATGCCCTGCTCTCCCGCGCCAGCGGCAAGCGCAGGCGCAAGAGGCACCGCTCGCAGGCGCGCAAGTTTGGGGCCGTCGGCAGCCACCGCCGCATCGAGGCCCGGACGGCGGACGAGGTGAACAGGCTGCTCGATGCGTTTTTCGAGATGAAGGAGTTCCGCTTCCGCAAGATGGGCATCGCCAACGTCTTCGGCGAGCCACAGGTTCGTGCTTTCTTCCGCGCCTTGTTCGTCGAAGCGCTCTCCGACGACACGCCGTCCTTCGTGCTGCATGGGCTCGAAGTCGCCGGCAAGCTTCGCGCCGTCACCGGATCGAGCCGCTCGGGAAAACGCCTGATCTGCGAATTCGGAGCGATCGCCGACGACGACCTCGCCCATGCCAGCCCCGGCGACTTCCTGTTCTTCGACAATATCGAGGAAGCCTGCGAGAAGGGGTTCGATGTCTACGATTTCTCGGTCGGCGACGAACCCTACAAGCGGCTGTGGTGCGATATCGAAACCCGGCATTTCGAGGTCCTGGTTCCGCTGACGACAAAAGGCCGCGCGCTGGTGTTTGTCCTGCGGCAGGGCGCACGCCTGAAAGCCTTCGTCAAGAACAGCCCGACGATCTGGAAGCTGACCAAGATGCTGCGCCGCAAGACGGCCGGACAGGCTGTGCCAGCAGAGGACGACAGCTGAACGCTGCCGAGATTCCGGGAAGTAAGTGATTTAGCTCCCCTAGGGGCGACGGGCTGATGCGGCATCGGGCGAGATCACCCGGCGTTGGCGCTCCGTCCAGCACCATCGTCACGCAAATCGCTGACGTTCGCGATTGGCTCCCCCTTCTCCCCTTGTGGGAGAAGGTGGCCGAGCGAAGCTCGGCCGGATGAGGGGTGTTCCAGCTTGGCACCAACAGCGATCCGGCCAACACCCCTCAACGGTCTCGGCGCTGCGCGCCGATCCACCTTCTCCCACAAGGGGACCCACAGGGGGAGAAGCAAGAGCGCGCTATTGCCGCCACTGCTGCAAACTCTGGTCGACAACGTTCAAGAGAATTATCGAACTGTCTCAGGCGGCGGAGCGCCGTCCGGGTAGCGGCGTCCCTGGCGTCTGATGGCCGACCGGCGTCACCAGCGTCAGGTCGGGATAGCCGCTCTCGATCAGCTCGACCGCGGCCTGCGCCACCTCGTCGTTCGGCTCCAGCAGCGACAGGAAGACTTCTGTGCCCTCGCCGACAAGGCGGCTGATGCCTTGCGCGTCGGTGGGTCCGCATTCGACCACGACCAGATCGTAGGCGGTGGTCAACGACTGCATGATGATCGGCAGCCGGTCGGCGGCGCGCATGGCGCGAACCGGATCGGCGTTGCCGACGGGAATGACGTGGCAGTCCGAATAGAGATCGGCATGGATCACGTCGCTGAACTGCGCTTCGGAGGCGAGCAGATCGGTGATGCCCGGGAAAAGCCTGCTGTCCAGCGTCGGTCGCGAGGCGGCGCCCGAAGCGGTGAGATCGAGCAGGAGCACGCGCAGGCCGGTGTCGGAAACCTCACGCGCCACCAGCACCGCCGAGGCGGCCGCCTCGTCGCCTTCCGGCGACACGAATATGGCGCGTGCCGCACCGCTTGTGATCAGTTTCTCCACCGCCTTGTCGATTTCGACCTCGCCAAGGCTGCGGCGCGCCGGCCCGACGTCGTCACCAGTTGCCGGGCCAGTTGCTGGCGCCGCGGCAGCCGCTTGCGGCTCTGCCTGGACTTCCGCCGTCCGGTCCCCAAAGTCTTCGATATCGGCCGGTTCCTGATTGGGCGGCTCGTGATCGGGCGGTTCGTGATCGGACGGTTCGTGATTGGGCGGTTCGTGGGCAACCGGCATCGCGACCTGTTCGATCCGCTCGAAGCGGGCGCCGGCGGCCGGCCGCATGGCGCGACCCGAAAACAGCTCTTGCAGAAGCGTCACGATCGCCATGACCAGCAGCGAGCCGACGAAGGCCGCACCGATGATCGGCAGGATTTTTGGATAGTAGGGTTGGGACGGCGCCACCGCGCGGGAAAAGACACGGGCGTCGACCGGCGGATAGTTGCTGTCCTTGCGCGAAGACGCCTCACGATAACGGGTCAGATAGGTTTCGAGCAGCTGGCGCTGGGCGGTCGCTTCGCGCTGCAGCGCGTCCAGTTCGACCTGCTGGTCGCCGGCGCGCGCCGATGCGGCCTTCAGCGTGTTGACGTCGGCGACAAGCTGGTTTTCGCGGGCCTGGGCGGTCTGCGCCTGCGTCATCAGCCCTGTCATGATCTTTTCCGCCTCGTTGCGGATCTGGCGGTCGAGATCGGCAAGCTGCGACCTCAGCGCCCGGATTCGCGGATGATTGTCGAGCAAGGAGGTGGAAAGGTCGGCGATGTTGGTCTTGAGCTCGACCTGCCGCTCGCGCAGCCGCTGGATCAGTCCGGACGACAGCACCTCCGGTACCGCATCCAGCGAGCCGCCATTCTGCAGCGCCCTGCGCACGCTGTCGGCAGTCGCTGCCGCCGAGGCGCGATTGGCCCGCACCCGCGACAATTCGCTGGACAGTTCGGAAAGCTGTTGCGTGGCGAGCACCGAATTGTTGCCGCCCATCAAAAGATCGGACTGGGCGCGGTAGCTTGCCACCTTGGCCTCGGCATCCTTCACCCGCTTCGACAGGTCGGCGATCTCCGGCGCAAGCCAGTCGGTTGCGGCGGAATTCGATTCGATATTGGCATTGCCCTGGACGGCGATGTAGGCGTCGGCGATGGCGTTCGGGATTGCGGCGGCGAGCCGGGGATCTTCCGAGGAGAATTCGATGACGATAACGCGAGATTTTTCAACGCGATAGACGTTGAGCTTCTCACGCATCTTCGTCAGCACGCGTTCTTCCGGCGGAATCTCGTTGGGGTCGCTCTTCAGGCCGGCGACGACAAGCAGACGGCTCAACGCCGGCATATCCGCCGTCTCATCGAACTCGGGCAGGCGCGACAAATCAAGCTTCTGCGCCACCTGCTTGAGGATGTCGGTCGAGGAAATGACCTCGACCTGGCTGGTCACGCCTTCCTCGTCGAGTATAGGCTTGTCGTTGTCATTGGTGCCGTCAGGGCGCGTGTAGACCGATTCGCGGGTTTCGATCAAAAGCCGGGTTTCGGCCCGGTAATGCGGCGTGGCGAGCCAGGTGAGCGCGAACGCCAGACCGGTTACGACAAGCGCGACGACAAGAATGCGCAGCCAATTCCTCGCAAGGCTGGCGAAGAGCTGCCTGAGATCGACGTCGACATCTGCGGCCGCGGATTGAACGGACATGCATCCTGCTCCGGTATTTTAGTCAGTATACACCGTAAACAAATATGGTAACTCAGCCGTTAATATTGCGGTAAGCAACCTGTCAGGTTTTACGCGCACGCGGCAGCTAAAAGCACCGGAACCGGCCGCCTGTTGTCGGTTGCCGTCGCTTCGGCCGCCCGCCTTTACCGGCCATTAACCCTAACCGGATGATAACGGGCCTCGATCTCCAGCGTTTGCCGCGGTGCAGCGGCGGCCAGTCGAAGGTACATGTCCGGTCATGAAAAGCACTGCTTCCCTGTTCCGTGCGCTGCTCGCCGTGTCATTGCTTGCCGGTTGCTCCAGCTACCGGCCGGCGCCGGCGGCCTTTCATAAAATGCTCGATCAGCCCTATCGCCTCGGCGCCGGCGACCGGGTCCGCGTCACCGTATTCGAGCAGGAAGGATTGACCAACGTCTACAGTGTCGACCAATCCGGCTATCTGTCCATCCCGCTGGTCGGCGCCGTGCCGGCGCGCGGCCACACCGCACAGCAACTCGAAGGCGAGATCGCCGACAAACTACGCCAGGGTTATCTCCGTGATCCGGACGTTTCGGTCGAGATCGACCGCTACCGGCCGATCTTCATCATGGGCGAAGTCGGTGCTGCGGGCCAGTACTCCTATGTTCCCGGCCTGACCGTGCAAAAGGCGATTGCCATCGCCGGCGGTTTCAGCCCGCGCGCCAACCAGGGAAGCGTCGACATCACCCGCGACATCAACGGCAAGGTCATGACCGGCCGCGTTGCCACCTCCGACCCGCTTCTGCCCGGCGACACGGTCTATGTTCGCGAACGCCTGTTCTAGACCACGTGGCGGACACACTCAGGATCGTCCACTGCTTTCGCTCACCTGTCGGAGGGATTTTTCGTCACGTGCGCGACCTGACCGAGGCGCAGGTCGCCGCCGGGCATGCCGTCGGCATCGTCTGCGATTCGACGACGGGCGGCGACTTCGAGGAACATCTGTTCGAACAGATGAAGGGCATAATGGCGCTCGGCATCCATCGCACGCCGATGCAGCGGCATGTCGGACCCGGCGACCTCGCCTCGGCCTGGCGCACATTTGAGATCATCAAGGAATTGCGGCCGGACGTGCTCCACGGGCACGGCGCCAAGGGTGGCGCCTATGCCCGCCTGTTCGGCTCATTGTTGCGGGCATCAAGGTCTCGCGTAGCCCGCCTTTATTCGCCGCACGGCGGCTCTCTTCACTATGACGAGACCACCGCCACGGGGAAGCTGTTCTTCGCGCTCGAGCGGTTCATGGCGCGCTTCACCGACTATCTTCTGTTTGTCTCCGACTATGAAAGGCAGACCTATCGCAGGAAGGTCGGCGAACCACCGATCCCGAACAACCTTGTCTACAATGGACTGAGCGCCGCCGAGTTCGAGCCGGTGCGAACCGAGCCGAATGCGGCCGATGCCCTCTATATCGGCATGATGCGCGACCTCAAGGGACCGGACATCTTCATCGATGCGCTGGTTCTTGCCGGAACACGGCTCGGCCGCCCGGTGAATGCGGTGATGGTCGGCGACGGCGACGACCTGCCGCGCTACCATGCGCAAGTGAAGCGGCTCGGGCTCGAAGGCCATATGCGCTTCCTGCCGCCGATGCCGGCGCGCAAGGCCTTCGAGTTGGCCGAACTGGTTGTCGTGCCCTCGCGCGCGGAAGCCATGCCCTACATCGTGCTGGAGACGCTCGCCGCCGGCAAATCGATGATCGCCACCGGCGTCGGCGGCATCCCGGAAATTCTTGGCGCCGGCTCCCCCGCCCTGATCCGGCCCGATCCGCGCGAGCTCGCCGACAAGATGAGCGCGGCGCTGGCCGACCCCGACGCCTATGGCAGGCTGATGCCCGATACCGCCGACCTCAAGGCGCGATTCGGCGCCGACGTGATGGCCGCCGCGATCGAGACGGCCTATTTCGCGGCGCTCAAGCGCTAACCCGAAATGGGCGCTAACCCCAAAACGGCGCTGACCTCAAAGCTTCTCCAAAACCTATTTGTTGTTTCAAGGGTTTCTTAGCTCTATTTCGCTATTCACTTGCGTGAAGCTTTGCGGATGCATCATGAGCGACTTCGATCCCAAACGCCGCTTTTCGAAAGACGCGGTGCGCAATTTCAACGGCCCGGCCGCTGACGATAGCCCCGGCGGCATGAACGACGTCGCCCGTCAGGTCGCGTCGCAATACCGGCGCGACACCATGTCGCCGATCATGGTCAGCGGCGTCTTGCGGATGGTCGAATTCGCACTGCTGTTCCTGTCGGGCCTGTGCATCTATTTTTACTATGTCGGCTTCTTCAACCATCTCGCCTGGCAATATCCGCTGGCGATCGCCGCCGCTTCGTCCCTCGCCGTGGTGCTGCTCGACCTCACCGACTGCTACCAGATCGTCTCGTTTATGCGGCCGCTCGCCAATTTCGGCCGTCTGCTGATGGCCTGGGCCGGCACCTTCGCCTTGATGGCGCTGACGGCATTCGCCATGAAGATGTCGCAGGACTATTCGCGCCTGGTTTTCGGCACCTGGTTCGTCGTCGGCTTCATGCTGATCTTCGGCCTGAGACTGCTGATGTCGAAGCTGATCCGGCGCTGGGCGCGCGACGGGCGCATGGAGCGCCGCGCCGTCATCGTCGGCGGCGGCACGGCCGCGGAAGTCCTGATCCGCTCCGTCGAAAAGCAGCCCTACAACGACATCCGCATCTGCGGCATCTTCGACGACCGCGGCGACAAGCGCTCGCCGCCCATCGTCGCCGGTTACCCAAAGCTCGGCACCGTTTCCGAGCTCATCGAGTTCGCCCGCATCGCCCGTATCGACATGCTGATCGTATCGCTGCCGCTGACCGCCGAAACGCGCGTCCTGCAGCTTTTGAAGAAGCTGTGGGTGCTGCCTGTCGACATCCGGCTCTCGGCGCATTCGAACGCGCTGCAATTTCGGCCGCGCGCCTATTCCTACATCGGCTCGGTGCCGATGCTCGATATTTTCGACAGGCCGATCAACGACTGGGATTCGGTCGCCAAGCGCGCCTTCGACATCGTCTTCTCGATCATCGGCATCATCGTGTTCTCGCCGGTCATGCTGGCGACCGCGATCGCCATCAAGCTCGACAGCAAGGGACCGGTGCTGTTCCACCAGAAGCGGCATGGCTTCAACAACGAGATCATCGAGGTCTACAAGTTCCGTTCGATGTACACCGACAAGGCCGACCCGACCGCCAAGCAGACGGTGACCAGGAACGACCCGCGCGTCACCCGCGTCGGCCGCTTCATCCGCAAGACCTCGATCGACGAGTTGCCGCAGTTTTTCAATTCGCTTTTCGGTTCGCTGTCGCTGGTTGGCCCGCGCCCGCACGCCATTGCCGCCCAGTCGCACAACCTTCTCTACAATGAGGTGGTCGACGGCTATTTCGCACGCCACAAGGTCAAACCCGGCGTCACCGGCTGGGCGCAGATCAATGGCTGGCGCGGCGAGATGGATACCAACGAGAAGATCCGCATGCGGACGGAATACGACCTCTATTATATCGAGAACTGGTCGCTGCTGTTCGATCTGAGGATCCTGTTCCTGACACCGATCCGGCTGCTCAATACGGAAAATGCCTATTGAGCGCAGTCGCGCATGAACTGTCGCCGGCTGCGGTCAACGCCAAGCTGATCGCGCTGATTGCGTCGGGCGCGGTTTTCCTCGGCGTCTTCCTGTCCGGCTTCGTCATCGCCGAGCCGGCGCCATACGACCTCTATATGGTCGCGCTGATGGCGGTGTGGGCCCTGTTCGGCCTGCGCATATCGCGCGCGGCGGCGCCGCTGCTGGTGCTGCTGGTGGTCATGAACATCGGCGGCATGATCGCGATGACCCAGATGTCGGATATTGCCGGCACCCCGCTCTATCTCGCCGTGTCGCTGTTCCTGGCGTTTACCGCGGTGTTCTTCGCCTCGGTGACATCGGTCCAGCCAAATCTCTACCGGGTGATCTTCCGGGCCTATGTGATGTCGGCGGTGCTGACCTCGCTGCTCGGGATCGCCGGCTATTTCCATGCCTTCCCGGGGGCGGAGATCTTCACCAGATACGACCGCGCCACCGGCGCCTTCCAGGATCCGAACGTGTTCGGGCCGTTCCTGGTGCTGCCCGGCATCTACCTGCTCCATCTCCTGCTGACCGGCCCCGTCTCACGCATGCCGTTGCTGGCGATGCCGCTGCTGATCATCACCGCCGGGATTTTCTTCTCGTTTTCGCGCGGCGCCTGGGGCATGTTCGGCGTTTCGGCGATCCTGCTCACCGGCGCCCTGTTCCTGCAGAGCGCCAGCGGAAAATTCCGGCTGCGTGTCGTCGTCATGACCATCGCCGCCATTTCGCTGCTGGTCATCGCGATGCTCGTCATCCTGCAGCTGCCGGGCGTCTCGGAAATGTTCTCCAGCCGCGCCCAGCTGGAACAGAGCTACGATACCGCCCGCCTCGGCCGTTTCGCCCGCTATATCTTCGGTTTCCAGATGGCGCTGGAGCATCCGCTCGGCATCGGCCCGCTCGTCTTCGGCACGATTTTCGGCGAGGATACGCACAACATCTGGCTGAAAATGCTGCTGGACTATGGCTGGCTCGGCTTCGTCTCGTTCCTGACGCTGACCTGCTGGACGATGGCAGCCGGCTTCCGCATTCTCCTGCGCGACAGGCCGTGGCAGCCCTACCTTCTGTGCGCCTATGTCGCCTTCATCGGCAATATCGCGCTGGGCACCTTCATCGACATCGATCACTGGCGCCACGTCTATCTGCTGCTCGGGCTGATCTGGGGCGCGATCGCTCTCGAATATCGCCATCAGCGGCAGTTGCGGCCGGCGGCGCTGTGTTCGCCGGCGGCTGGGGCATGATGGATTTCTGGGGGCAAGTCTAAGTCCCTTGAAAATGGTCGGAGGTCCAGCACGTGGGCGTAGCGAGTGGTGGTCTTAGCCACTGCCGTCGAATATGGCGGGAACTCGCTGCAGGGCTGGTGATGGGCATAGGCATAGCCGTCGGCATGGCGCTGGCCGGATGAACTTAGGCGAGCGTGGCGCAATCTAACGTATGGGCGGCAACGCCATCACTACGACCGCGGCAACGGCCGTATCCGGGGGCGAAACGTTGATCGTCATCTAAGCAACCCACCAACGATGGCTGCACACAGCAAAAACACGAGCGTGGCACACGCGATGAACATACCTCTTCGCGTTCGCCACCTTGGCGGCTCAGCCGGCACAAGCCTGAACCGCTGGGCATGCTCCGTTGCGATTTTCAGTAGGGCTGCAGCCGTTTCGCGCGGCGTCCACCCCTTCGCTTCCGAGGCAGTCACCAAGGCTGCAAATGCGGCTTCCAAGGCGACTTCACAGTTGACGTCCCGATCTGGGCTACCCTTTGGCAATATGGGTGGTTGCACGGCTTGGGACATGCAAACAAAGCGGCTCGCGGATGAAAGGTTCCCGCGTTTCGAGCCCTTCACTTTCGAAGGTCGGCTTCCAGGTGCAGTTCGAGGCGTAGTGGGTGGCGCCACCGGGCGCCCTGCGCCGATGCGTCGGCGAAGTTTGAGGCCACTGATAACCTGCCGTACGTGCGGCATGGGCAACCAAGCCCCTCGCGCTACGGTGTCGATGACATCGCGCGCCGAGATGCGGCGGTCTTTCATTTCATGGGAATCCTGAATTGAAGGTCGTCAAAGGAGCCGCTCGCCCGAAGGCGGCGGCTTTTGAATTGGTCCCGCCCGGCCTACTTAGCCGAAGACGGGTTGCGCACGATGATAACGAGGCGTCGAGCGCAAAACATAAGGGACGCCGAAGCGCCCCGATCGTTGCTGTTGCCCTATAGGTTTTTGCGGCCACGATTTGGCACCAGGCCTCTAGGCACATCTCGGCTATAGGCTATGACTAAAACTGATGGGTAACCTGGACGAAGCTAACATGCCTGCTGTGACTTCATCGCTCGTACGGCACGATCATCGCGCGATTGTGATCTTTGCGTTCCTGTGGGTCGGGGGGTTGGTCTGGATCGGTGTCAACACACTTCTTAATCGCCAAGATGCGGGCACCGTTATCTACTCGAGTACCGAATACCGATGCATCGCCGCAGTCACCGGCAAAAAGGTAAGGGTGCGTTGGAGCACCCTTAAAAATCTACGGGATCCCAGCACCGGTTTTACTGTTGGGACGATCATCGAAAAATCGGGCATGAACTGCATCTCTGATGGAGATGCAGTCTCGTATGCAATGCTTCCTTTGAGCGGCGGTACTTCACTCTCCGCCATCCGCATAAAGGGCGAAGAGGTGAAAGCTGAGTTCCGGCAACCCGGCTTGTGGGCCGATATCACGGACGCCACAGGGACCGAGCGATGGCGAAATGACGGGAACGGCTATCGCATGATCAGCCCCTAAAAGGCTGCTAAGCTGCCCTTATCCGGTGACCATCATTCGCCACCGCCAACTTTGCCCATCTGCCGGCAGCGAGTAGTTCTGCGCTCCCGCGCCGGTCGGCGTATCCGCCCTTTGCCCCAAAGGCCTTGCCAACGTCGGCAACGTTGCCTCCCGAAAGGATCACCTCGATGACCGTCTCAACGTCGCCGGGTGGGGCAGACGGAACTGATCCGGCAACCATCCGAACATCACCGCGGCTGAAGCGCGTTGCGCCTGTGAAAACGGCGTCCGGATATAACCAGTCCTGTGATTTTATACTGACGCCGCGCGAGACCGCATCCCAATTGCCTGTTCTCGCCGGCTCTGGTTCCGGGTCGCCTAGCCGGGGTTTTACGGCAGGCAATGCCAGGTACGCATCTAATGATGCGCGGATCCGGATTCTTGCCTCTCGGCCTTCCGTCCTTTCGGCTTCGGTCGATGTTGAGGCCAGCTTCAGTTGGCAGGTTGTCGTTGGCGGCCTGCGGCAACCGTTGCCGAGCAATCAGCCACAGGCAGGCGGCGCCTTTCTGGTCATGCTTCCTTAGCCAGTTCCAGGCCGGACGGCCGCCACGGTATCGAATGCGCGTTGTCGTGCTTTTCTCAGGGTTGGCTTTCAGAATGGCGTCGGCTGCAGCAAGCATTTCCTTGCGGGTAGTCATGGTCATGGGTGGTCATCCCATCTTGAGAAACCGGCTTGGCCGGGCAGTGCCGAACCGCAATGTGCGGGGCGGTAGAAAAATCAAAGATAATCAAAAAATGTCTGAGTGAGATTGCAGCGGGTGCGCCTGAATGCCCCCGGCTGGAGATCGAAAGCCCCCCTTAGTCGTCTTTTTTTAAGTCCTTGGCCTCGTCTTTGATCTTCGCCCAATCGTTGCCGTGCTTGCGTAGGAGGCCTCGCGCCTGGTTGGGCGACAAATCCGTAACTTCCGTCAGGTGTTCAACCTCTAGCTCTGCACCCTTCTTAACTCGGCTGGTGTCGCTGTTCTTTTTGACTGCCATGTGTTGCGTCCTTCTTGGCCCACGGTCTGTGGCAACGAGTGTTGAACGTTGAGGTTCCGCCCATGTGGAACAAACCGCATGCCGTGCGGTTTCTACCGCCGAAGGGAGACCACACTATGCTTAGATTCTTGATCGGCCTTGGCGCGCTGTTCGCAGCATTTCAAATCGGCCGTGAGTTCGGTCGCACCGAGGCGGAGGCCATGCAGCTTCCGCCTGTCGATGACGAGCGTCGGCTGGCGGCAAGAAACGAGGCAGAGTTCGGTGAGCCGACTTAGGCGTTTGCTCATTATCGTTCGCCGGCCGCAGGTCGGGCCGCAGGCGATAAAACTCGGCCCAACTGATGCGGCGTACCTGTACCGTTTCGGCGCCAATGGTGACGGTACGGGCTGTGGTCATATGGCGTCTTCAGGAAAGGGCGCTCGAGACGCGGTTTCAGCTAGTCGTTGCTAGCGCGTCGCCACATTGGGTCGACGTCGAGAGCCATGCAGTCGCAAGACTCGAATAACCCAACTTATAGGCGTTTTCGCCTTGTGTGTCAAGATGATGCGGTCAAGAGGCGCTGGATCTCCATATCTTGTGTTGAAATTTCTAAATGCCTGCGGCGGAGCGAAAAGAAAAAGGGCACCCCGTTTCCGAGATGCCCTTCCTTCATCAGAACAGTCTGGCGAAAACTGCTAACCACGAAACCAAGGGCAAGGTAATGCCCATGGCCAGGCGGCGTGTAGTCCCGTTCGACTGGCTGGTTTCGATAGCGAGGAAGACCGTCATGTGGCGGCTTCTCCTTCTACCTTGCACGGGCCTCTTGATGAGCCGAACGCCGCGCACAAGACCAGCAGTGGGATCGTTTCAGACCTTAAATCAGCGGTGCGGTGATCCCAAGCCTTCGGCTGACCCGAGTTGAACAGGAGATGGTTGTGCCGACGCACCACTGCAAGGGAAAGGCTAGAAAAAACTAGATTCTCGTGCGTCGCTCCTTTTATGGCTAGCCCCGCGCAATGACTACCAACTCAAATTACGATAGGCAGCTACGTCGTCACTTTCGCCATCACGAACCAGATTGTCATTCGCTGCGTCCGGAAAGCGATACCATTTATCCGTCTCTGTGCCGTCGTCGGCGATGTGAAAATTGGCGAGCACGCGGCGGTACAGAATATCGTCAGCGCAACTGGCGTCTAGGTCGCGCAACATTTACTCGAACGCAGCCTTTGACATGGCGAGGGCACTTTGTTTTTTCTCACCCACCCGCGCATCGTTCCACCTGAACGTAACTAGATAAAGCCGTCCGTCAAACTCCACGTCTTCAATTTCCGCATCCCGCCTGGTGGCGCCCGGCCTCTTGCGAGGCATCTTGACGACTGTCGGGATCTTACGATCGGCTTCGTCGTACTTCTCATCGGCCAACCATTTTTCGAAGGGCATGCGCTTCTGGCCAGGTCTTGCTGAGGCGCACCACGAGGCAGCACGCGCCGCTATCTGGTCCACATCCGGATTCTGGATGGTTGCCCACGCGGCTTTAGAGGCAACCTTGCTGCCGTACTTGCCATAAGAGCACCAGCATTTGTCAAATCCCGCGGCGGCGCCCGGCGCGACAGCAGCCGGTGCGTCCGCAGCCGCGGATACTTCATTACTGTTTACTTCTAACCCGGTCTTTAGCCGGGTAGAAGTAAACAGGTCTTCGTCACCTGCAGGGTGAACGCTATCGAGGCTTGCGTCACCTACAGGGTGAACGCTAGATTCAATTTCGCTAGCGTCACCCTGTAGGTGAACACTAGGCGGGAAGCGGCCAGATGCCGCCAGCGCCAGCAAATCCCAATTTATGGAAAAACGAGAGGCTTTGGTGCCTTTGCCTTTTTCAAGCTCGCGCATGTATCCCCACGCGCACAGGTCGCGATTGCCTTCGTTGATATGCTGAATCGACATGGTCTTGCCGAATGGGCTTCGCTCTTTGAACGTGTCCCGGATCCTCCGCACGCTTGCCAGCGACGTATGTTCGTAATCGGCATGCGACCAGCCAAGATGGAATTCCCAGAGCATCTTGTACTTATAGGTCGCCCTCGCGTCGTAGTTCATTAGGTCGGAGAGCTTGATTTTGCCGACGGGATCTCGTGGGTCTTTCACGTTCTTGGTCCAGTAGGAGAGACCGGTTCAGATTCCGACATTGGCTGCACGGCCTCCGTGAAAAGCCGCAGTCGCTGCGGCCGTGATAGCCTTGGCAAAGCCGGGAGAGAATGTGGCGCACCTTTTCGCTCCGGCGGACGGAGCGTAGGTGAGGTATCTCCCGTCTGGAGAGTCGCATTCCGTACATTCGGATGTCGGCTGTTATCTCTGCATCGAATTTGGCGGCGCACGGAAAGCGTCCATCGCCAAGGTCTACGGTGGGCACAATGGAAAGGATACGCATCGCGGGTTCCTTTAGAGAGGGTTTGGTACCGAATCCGGAATCGCCGAGGCGCACGAATGCAGAACATTCGCGCGTCCGCTTCGGGGCTTTTTCGGGACTCCGGGTTCCGAAACGGGCGATTTGAGCGCCTTTCATTCCGAAAATGGAAAAAGGCGCCAGAGGGCGCCTTCAATAAGACGTAGGGATTTCAAGGAATTAATGGTCGGAGTGGCCGGATTCGAACCGACGACCCCTTGACCCCCAGTCAAGTGCGCTACCGGGCTGCGCTACACTCCGGACCGGTCGCGATGTATCGTGATAACGCGGTTCGGGTCAACCGAATTCGGCGGCCATCACGCCGATGCCCGGCATGGTGGATTTGAAGTTCCTGCTCTGGTGGATGTCGTCAGCATTCAGGAACTTCAAATCCAGAACACACCTCGCTTGTTGGCTTGATCCTCTGGCGTCGCTGCTATGAGACGGGTCTTGGATTTTCCACGGATTGTGTCAGCGCGGCCGTATCGATCAGCGCGCTTTCCGGAAGCCGGAGCGCAGAGGCTATTCGCCTGAGCTTCGACAAATCGGCATTCCTGCCGTTCTCGATGTCGGCGATCTCATCGACCGACAGTCCGCACGTCAGGGACAGCTCTTCCATGCTGTATCCCCTGGTTTCTCGGATGGCCTTAAGGGCGCTGTGGTCGGGCGCAGCTTCGGTCGCCGACAGTTCGGAAAAAGCTTCGCTTGTTGCTATTTGGGGCATTTGGCAACTCCGTGGATTTAAAGAGTTTGATCAAATCAAGAAGTTGCCTGAGACGGCGCAGAGAATGCCCTCTCGATAGTGATTTGCCAAGCGCCAAAAACGCCGTCACGGCATCGTGATTCCGATCGGCGCAGCCCGGCACAGGCCTCGGCGGCACCGGCACGGGACCGTCATCTCGATCGGGGTCTTTGACTGGCCGATCGCCGAATTGTTCGACGGTTCTGAGCCGCTCCCTTGTCAAGCGGCTGTAGGATCGAATCTCAGCAGCGGGAGCCGGAGCACGCAGAACGCGTCAGGGGCTGCGAATTTTCTTGAACCGACGCGTGAACCTTTTCTCTCCGGGCCGCACCAACACGGCATGGACGCCACAAAGGCCGTCCCAACCGGAAGGACGCCCTGACGGCGATCCTCGATCAAGAGAAGGAAATGCTCAAATGACCAACATCTCGAACTTCAAGCGCCTGTCGCTCACCGCTGCCATCGTCGTCTCGGCCTTCGGCTCGATTTCACTGCCGGGCTCGGCCTTCGCCAACGGCACGCATCCGAGCGGCGGCGGCGCGGTTTGCAAGGGCGCGGGTCACTGCCTGGTGCTGCAGCTCGACTGCAAGGGTACTTATACGGACGCCACCGACTCCAACGGCACCGTCTACGGCAAATGCAGCCAGACCGCGCAGGTCAGCCCGAAGAACAAGCTCAAGCTCGCGCGCTGATCGACCTTTTGGTCAACGAAAATGGCGGCCGTCCGCGCCGCCATTTTCTTGTCTCAACGTGCCGATCTCGATCTCGTTCGCGACGTTTTCTGCTGGCGGCTGAGGAACAGGCTGGCGACGAGCCCGACCACAACCAGACCGACTGCGGCCGCTGTCGCGGGATGATCGCGCGCCGTCTTCTCTATCACCCTGCCATGCCTCCTGATCGCAGGCAGAGCGTCACTAAAACGCTCGGCGAGGTCCGAGTAATAGTCCGACGCGGTGTCACGCCCGTCCTCGTAATAGGCGCTGCCGCGCCTGGAAACGGCTTTCCTCAGCGCCGCCAGTTCCCTGGAGAGGGCCGCGACCTGTTTTTCAAGATCGATGTCGGAGAGGGTCGAAAATGATACCATGACAGGCTTCCTTCTTTTGCGAAGGAACGCACGATCGCAAAACCGGTTCCGGTTTTGCCGCGACCGATCGGGCCCCAGAGCGCGTCGCGTCAGAAGCGATTCATGCGACCCGCGTGAAGTTCTATGCAGTCGCTATCCCGGGGCCATGCGCTAGCGCACCTGATCGAGCAGGCGCTTGCATTCCAGAAGGTCGAACAGCGCCTCCTGCAGCAAAGCGCGATTGTCGCGCGAGAGTTTCGACGTGCCCGGCTGCACCGGGCCTTCGTCGTCGGTCTTGCCCAGGCCGAAGAAGCGCCGGCTGGGTTTCACCTTGGGCTCGCCGACCAGCATCTCGTCATCGGCGCCGCGCGGCTGGGCCGCCGGCGTCAACGGCACCGCATCGGCCTGCCGGCGCTGCGAGATCGCCTCGACGGCCGCCATGTCGCCATTGCCGATGGCGACCAGGAAATGATTGCCGTTCTCGCGCAACAGCTTCTGCACGCCCTTGATCGTGTATCCCTGATCGTAGAGCATGTGGCGGATGCCCTTGATCAGTTCGACATCCTGGGGCCGGTAGTAGCGGCGGCCGCCGCCGCGCTTCATCGGCTTGATCTGGTTGAAACGCGTTTCCCAAAAACGCAGCACATGCTGCGGCAGGTCGAGATCTTCTGCGACCTCACTGATGGTGCGGAAAGCGTCGGGGCTCTTGTCCATGGGCGAAATCCTCACGCTGGAGCATGGTCCCGAAAAGTGGGAAAACGGTTTTCGGCCAGGATCATGCTCAACAAAGAGTCATTCCGATCCGGCTTGTTGTGCCGAATCGAGCCTTATTTCAGCGGTTTATGAAACAATATTCAAGCCCGGCGTCAAAGCAGGCGACCGTTTTCAACCGGGCTTAGAAGCGCAGGCGCTATTTGCTGCCCTTGGCCTTGCTGATCTGGTGCGCGCGCAGGATGCGGTTCTTCAGCACATTCGACGATTTGAAGGTCATCACGCGGCGCGGCAGGATCGGCACTTCCTCGCCGGTTTTGGGGTTGCGCCCGATGCGCTCGTTCTTGGAGCGGACATGGAAGGTTGCGAACGACGACAATTTCACCGTCTCGCCGCGAACGATCGCCTCGCAGATCTCGTCCAGAACCGCTTCGACGAGCTCGGCCGATTCAGTACGCGACAGGCCAACCTTGCGATAAACGGCTTCAGCAAGATCGGCGCGCGTAAGTGTCTTTCCCCCCATGCGAACCGTCCCCATCAGCTCAAAAAACATAACTCTATATAAGCAAAGATAGAGCCTAAGTAATTGATCCGGCAAGGTCAAGGACCGAACCGGTCCGTTCGGCACTTACCAGCGAACCAGGACCGCGCCCCAGGTGAAGCCGCCGCCCATCGCCTCGATCAGCACCAGATCGCCCTTCTTGATGCGGCCGTCGGCGACCGCCACCGACAGCGCCAGCGGCACCGAGGCAGCCGAGGTGTTACCGTGCAAATCGACGGTAACCACCACCTTTTGTTCCGCTATCCCGAGCTTCCTGGCGGAAGCGTCGATAATCCGCTTGTTGGCCTGATGCGGCACGAACCAGTCGAGATCTTCAGCGGTGATCCCGGCAGCTGAGAACGTCGCTTCGATGACGTCGGTGATCATGCCGACCGCGTGCTTGAACACTTCGCGGCCTTCCATCCTGAGATGGCCCACCGTTCCGGTGGTCGAAGCTCCACCGTCGACGAACAGCTTGTCCTTGTGAGCCCCGTCGGAGCGCAGGCTGGCAGCCAGCACGCCGTGGTCGGCAATGCCGCCCGCCCCCTCGCCTGCTTCCAGCACCATCGCGCCGGCGCCGTCGCCAAACAGCACGCAGGTCGAGCGATCGCTCCAGTCGAGGATGCGCGAAAAGGTTTCGGAGCCGATCACCAGCACGCGTTTGGCGAGGCCGCCGCGGATATAGAGGTCGGCCGTCGTCACCGCGTAGACGAAGCCCGAGCACACCGCCTGCATGTCGAAGGCGAAGCCGTGATGCATGCCGAGCCGGTTCTGGATGTCGACGGCGGTCGCCGGAAAGGTGTTGTTGGGAGTCGAGGTCGCCAGCACGATCAGGTCGATATCGGCCGGCGTCAGGCCGGCATTGTCGAGGGCTGCGCGCGCCGCCGCCTCGCCGAGCGAAGCCGTCGTCTCGTCGTCGGCCGCGATATGGCGCTGGCGGATGCCGGTGCGCTGGGCAATCCATGCGTCTGACGTCTCCACCATGCCTTCGAAATCGGCATTCTTCATGATGCGGCGGGGCAGCGCGGAGCCTGTGCCGCGCACGACTGATCTGATCAAGGCTCTTTCCTATTCCTCTGCGTCGGCAACGACGTCGGATTTCCTGGATGTCTGGGCATGCGGATTGCGCGCATGGAACAGATCAAGATCGGCTTCGATGCGATCGAGCAGATTGTTGCGCACCATGTCGTAGCCAAGCTCGATCGCCGCCGCGAAGCCGTCCGAATCGGCGCCGCCATGGCTTTTCACCACGACGCCGTTCAGACCCAGGAAAACCCCGCCGTTGGAGCGGCCGACATCCATCTTTTCGCGCAGGCGATCGAAGGCGCCCTTGGCGAATACATAGCCGATCCTGGCCATCAACGTGCGGTCCATCGCGGCGCGCAGGTAACCGGCGATCTGCCGTACCGTGCCTTCCGCCGTTTTCAGCGCGATGTTGCCGGCAAATCCTTCGGTGACGACCACGTCGACCGTGCCCTTGCCGATGTCGTCGCCCTCGACGAAACCATGGTAGTTCATCGAGGCCATGTTGGCCTCGCGCAACATGCGGCCCGCCTCCTTGACCTCTTCCTGGCCCTTGATCTCCTCGACGCCGACATTGAGCAGACCGACGCTCGGCCGTTCGATGCCGAAAACCGAGCGCGCCATGCCAGTGCCCAGAATGGCAAAATCAACCAGTTGATGCGCATCCGCGCCGATGGTGGCGCCGACGTCCAGCACCACGCTTTCGCCACGCAATGTCGGCCACAGCGCCGCGATCGCCGGACGGTCGATGGTCGCCATGGTGCGGAGGCAGAATCTCGACATCGCCATCAGCGCGCCGGTGTTGCCGGCCGAGATGCAGGCGTCGGCAGTGCCTGCCTTGACCGCCTCGACCGCTTTCCACATCGACGACTTCCAGCGGCCATGGCGCAGCGCCTGGCTCGGCTTGTCGTCCATCCGGACTGCTATCTCGCAGTGGATGAACTCGCTGACTTCCGCCAGCTTGGGCAGCTTTGCGAGTTCGGGGCGCACTGCCTCCTCGCGACCATAGATGACGAAGCGGATGTCGGGACGCCGGGTCGCGACCGTCATGAGCGCCGGGATGACCACGCTTGGTCCGTGATCGCCGCCCATGGCATCGATGGAAATCCTGATCACGCGGTGTTCATCTCACAGTTTGCTTGAGCGAGCGCCTGGCGCCGGCAACGGGTTTGGGGCTCGCGAAGGTTCGGCGAAAATAGCGTTTTTGGGCTGCCGCACAACCGGCTTTCTCCGATTGGGTCGGGTTTTCAGGATTTCCCCAGCAGGGAACGCAGCTTTTGCTGAAATTCGCTTTCCGCAGTCCCGGCATCGTCGGCAGCCTCCATCGAAACGCCTTGCTTGCGCGGATAGGGATCGATCGCCAGTCCAAAGAACTGTTCGGCGAGCGCCCCGACATCGATTGAATTGCCGGAAAATGTTTCCGGGCTGTCCGGCCCTTCGGCATCCAGCATTATCTCGCCACCGCCCTCGAAACCCTGCCGCCCGAGCTTCGACTGCTCCGGCAGGAACAGTGCGTCGACCGCCTCGTCGATATGCGCCTCGATCGGGTCCAGGGTGACGATGCAGGCCTGGGTGATATCGGCCTCGACGCGGCCGCTGACCTTGACGCCGTTGCGCTTCCATGGCGCCACCAGCAGTTCGGCGCGATAGTTCTCGACCGACAGCAACTCGTGCTCGCCTGCCAGCGCGGCGCGCTGCGCGGCGTCGGCCTCGATCAGCACCGGCAGTCCCTTTTGCGGCAGCCGGGCGACGTTGGCCACGAAGGACACGGAGCTCTGGCGATCGGGGCTCTGGGAATCGGCGTGTTTCATATTTTCCTTTAAATAGGCTTGTTTTCTTAAATAGGTTTGGCCGCGGGGAATGCCACAGTGCCGGAAACAATCGATTCGGTCGGCTGTTCCGCGAGTCGCCTGGAGACATCGGCGACGTAGCCGGCCAGATGCGTCGCCTGCGGCCAGGTGCCGGCATCTGGCCTGACATTGCGGGCAAGCGCCGCGACGAGTGCGTCATGGTCGTTTCGTTCCAGCGCATCGTCATACGCGGCGGTGCGGCCATAAAACATCTTCGCCAGTTTCTTCATGCGCTTCGGCACGCCGACGTCGCCGATGCCGAGTTCGCGCAGCGAATGCTCGATATCCATGAAGAACTCGTCGATCAGCACCTGCGCGACCTCCCCGGCAACACCACCCTCGCCGCGCAGCCGGTGCTGGAACAGGAACATGTGCAGCGACAGCATCTCGAAGCGGCCAAGCGGCGTGTCCGGTACATCCCAGTCGGAATAAAACACGGTTTGCCGCGCCGCTGCCACGATTTGTGCGTAAAGCGCCTCGGTGATAGCGCGGTTGGCGTGACGTTCGCGACCAAAAAGGCGCTGGAACATTGAGGGTGGTCTCCCGGGGACCGTTTGTTGAATTGGCCTTGTTGCATCGGCGAGCAAGCTGGTTTACCGGTTTTGCGGCCCAGCGCAAGTTGCGGCCAGCTAATGGAGTTGTAGTTGCGCGCGCTGAAAATCAAGTCGACTTTTCTGCCCAGGTCCGCTTTTCCGAGATCCGCCGGCGCGATCTCGCTGCTGGTGGCAGCTTCGGTGCTTTGCGGCTGCAACTCGTCAAAGATGATCGGTGATCTCAATCCGAGCGAGACGCTGACGCAGGGCTACGTCATCGACCAGCAGGCGATCGACCTGGTGCCGGTCGGCTCGAGCCGCGAACAGGTGCTTCTGGCGCTCGGCACCCCGTCGACCAAGGCGACTTTCGACAACGAGGCCTTCTACTACATCTCACAGACGCGCAAGCGTTACGTCGCCTTCGACAAGCCGAGGCTGGTCGACCAGAAGGTGCTGGCCGTCTATTTCGGCGAGGACGGGCGCGTTACCCAGATCGCCAATTACGGCCTGAAGGACGGCAAGGTGTTCGACTTCATCTCGCGGACCACGCCGACCGGCGGCAAGGACCAGAACTTCCTCAGCCAGATCATGGGTGGCGCCAGCAAGCTGGCGCCCGGCCTCCCCGGCGGCGGCGGCGCCTCGCCCGGCACCTGATCAATCCCGGCAGAATCGGCTTCTCATCCTTTTTTGCTTCCCTTCTTTTAACTTCGAGGGGAAGCAGCAACATCTCAGGCGACCGAAAACCCGCGGGAGCGATCCCGCGGGTTTTTGTTTTGAGACAGAAAGCCATTGTCGCAGGCTGCGGGCCGCAGACGACTTGAACGCGAGCTTTTGGAGTTGTCACGGGCGTCAATTCCCTGATGCCGGACGTCCAAAATAGACGAACCCGCGGGATCGCTCCCGCGGGTTCGGTTGTGGATCTCGGCCTCGGAAGGCCAAGCCGCCTCAGCCGTGCGCGAGCACGGCCAGCAGCAGCAGGGCGACGATGTTGGTGATCTTGATCGCCGGGTTGACTGCCGGACCGGCGGTGTCCTTGTAGGGATCGCCGACCGTGTCGCCGGTCACCGAGGCCTTGTGCGCCTCGGAGCCCTTGAGATGCTTGACGCCGTCCTTGTCGGTAAAGCCGTCCTCGAACGATTTTTTCGCATTGTCCCAGGCGCCGCCGCCGGAGGTCATCGAGATGGCGACGAACAGGCCGTTGACGATGACGCCGAGCAGCGAGGCGCCAAGGGCTGCAAAGGCGGACGCCTTCGAGCCCGAGATCAGCAGCACGCCGAAATAGACGACCAGCGGCGCCAGCACCGGCAGCAGCGACGGAATGATCATTTCCCGGATCGCCGCCTTGGTCAGAAGATCGACCGCACGCGCATAGTTCGGCTTCGAGGTGCCGGCCATGATGCCCGGATCCTCGCGGAACTGCTTGCGCACCTCCTCGACGATGGCGCCCGCCGCACGGCCGACAGCCGTCATGGCGATGCCGCCGAACAGATACGGAATCAGGCCGCCGAAGATCAGACCGGCGACGACGTAAGGGTTGGACAGGTCGAAAGAGACGTCGCCCATGCCCTGGAAGTAAGGATATTTGTCGCTATTGGCGGCAAAGAACTTCAGGTCGTTGGAGTAGGCCGCAAACAGCACCAGAGCACCGAGACCGGCCGAACCGATGGCGTAACCCTTGGTCACCGCCTTGGTGGTGTTGCCGACGGCGTCGAGCGCATCGGTCGACTGGCGCACTTCCTTGGGCAAGCCGGCCATTTCGGCAATGCCGCCGGCATTGTCGGTGACCGGGCCGAAGGCGTCGAGCGCGACGATCATGCCGGCGAGGCCGAGCATCGTGGTGACCGCGATCGCCGTGCCGTAGAGGCCGGCGAACTGGTAGGTCGATATGATGCCGCCGACGATGACGATCGCCGGAAGTGCCGTCGATTCCAGCGAGACCGCAAGGCCCTGGATGACGTTGGTGCCGTGACCGGTGACCGAGGCCTGGGCGATGGAGTTCACCGGGCGCTTGTCGGTGCCGGTGTAGTATTCGGTGATCACCACGATGAGGCCGGTCACCGCGAGACCGATCAGGCCGCAGATGAACAGGTTGGTGCCGGTGATGACCATGCCGGCGACCGTGCCGATTTCGCCCCAGCCCAGCGTTGCCGAGGTGGCGATGCCGAGGCCGACGATCGACAGCAGGCCGGTGACGATCAGGCCCTTATAGAGCGCGCCCATGATCGAGCCGTTGGAGCCGAGCTTGACGAAGAAGGTGCCGACGATGGAGGTCAGGATGCAGGCGCCGCAGATGGCCAGCGGATAGAGCATCGTGGCGCTGAGAACGGCGGTGCCGCCGAAGAAGATGGCGGCGAGTACCATGGTGGCGACCACGGTCACCGCATAGGTCTCGAACAGGTCGGCGGCCATGCCGGCGCAGTCGCCGACATTGTCGCCGACATTGTCGGCGATGGTGGCCGGGTTGCGCGGATCGTCTTCGGGAATGCCGGCTTCGACCTTGCCGACGAGATCGCCGCCGACGTCGGCGCCCTTGGTGAAGATGCCGCCGCCGAGACGGGCGAAGATCGAGATCAGCGAGGCGCCGAAGCCGAGCGAAACCAGCGAGTCGATGACGACGCGGTCGTTGGGCTGGAGGCCGATGAATTGGGTGAGGATCAGATAATAGATCGAGACGCCGAGGAGGGCCAGGCCAGCGACCAGCATGCCGGTGATGGCGCCCGATTTGAAGGCGATCTCGAGGCCGGCTGCGAGGCTGTTGGAAGCCGCTTGCGCGGTGCGCACATTGGCGCGCACCGAGACGTGCATGCCGATGAAGCCGGCGGCGCCCGACAGAACGGCGCCGATCAGGAAGCCGATGGCGGCGGTGATTGAAAGCAGCCACCAGGCGAGCAGCAGGACCACGACGCCGACGATGGCGATGGTGGTGTACTGGCGCGCCAGATAGGCCTGCGCGCCTTCGCGGATGGCCGCGGAAATTTCCTGCATGCGTGCATTGCCCTGATCGGCCGCGAGGACCGATTTTGTCGCCCAGATGGCGTAAAGGACTGAAAGCAGACCGCAGGCGATGACAGCTAAAATTATGGTCATTGCCGGATTTTCCTCGATTGATGACCCAAAAGAACCCCTCCCTGGGCCGTTGAGACGGGGAGCGGATTCCGCGCGCCGAATCCGCTCCCCTCGCATCGGCTTATGCGAAACAGGGCTGCGAACGTCAAGATATTGTTCGGTTTTTGCCCGGCTTTCGCCCAAAAGCCCCCGGCTTTCGCGCAAAAGCAATGGCGGCAACACGCTCGCCAGCGCCGCCACCCGATCAGATCGATTGAAATCGGCTGACGGTCGTCAGCCTCCGCGCAGGTCGCCGTCCAGTTCGACCACGAAGGGCAGCACCGCCCGCATGGTCATGGAGAACATGAAAGCCTTCTGCTGGCCGTTGCAGACGTTGGACTGCCAGTGCCGGCAATTCCCGGCTGCGCGACCCAGGGTGAAGCCTTGGACGAACTTGTCGAGAACTTGCGTGAAGCAATCGAAGGCTGCCTCTCGGCAGAGCCGCTGTCTTTCACTTCAGAACCCGGCCGGGTCATGGAAATCGCTGTTTGAAGTCCATTTCCGGCAAGGAGCTTGCGCGTGCCATCGAGCGGCAAGGCTGGAGGCTTTTGCGTGTTGCCGGCAGTCATCACATCTACGGCAAGGAAGGCAGCATCGTGCGCCTTTCGATCCCGATTCACGGCAACAGGCCGCTCAAACAGGACTCTTGCGACATCTCTTGGCGCTGGCCGAGACGAGCGAAGGCGATATCTGAGTTTTGCTAATTACGCCGTCTCCTGCCCCATGCGGCGTGCGGTGTAGCGCTCGATCGCCGACAGCGCGTCATAGATCAGCACGGCAAGCGCGGCGACGATCAGCCCGCCCTGCAGGACAAAGGCGAGATTGTTGGACAACAGACCGGCGATGATCACCTCGCCGAGCGTCCTGGCCGCCACGGTCGAGCCGATCGTCGCAGTGGCGAGGCTGATGACCACCGAAAGCCGGATACCGCCGAGAATGATCGGCGCGCTGAGCGGCAGCTCGACCTTGACCAGCCTTTGCCAGCCGGTCATGCCGGCGCCGCGCGCCGCCTCGACCACATTGGCCGGCAGCGTCGTCAGCCCGGTCAGCGCGTTCTCGAAGATCGGCAGCAGGCCGTAGAGAAACAGCGCGATCAGTGTCGGCTTCTCGCCAAAGCCGACGGCCGGCACGGCCAGCGCCAGCACCGCCACCGGCGGAAAGGTCTGGCCGATATTGACCAGGCTGCGCGACAGCGGCAGGAATTCGACGCCGGCCGGCCGGGTGACCAGGATGGCGAGCGCCACGGCAACGATGGTTGCCGCCACCGTCGCGATCAGCACGGTCCTCAGGTGCAGCAGCATCAGCGTCAACAGGCTGCCCTGGTTGTAGATTGCCGGCGCGTTGCTCTCGGTCAGCGGCTTCAGCAGCGGCTCGAACCAACCCGGATTGGTCACGAACGCAATGAGCAGCACCACCAGGGCAAGCCTGAGCAGTGACGGAAGCCAGGCTTTTACACCGGCCTCTTTCATGCCGGCCTCGCCGCGCGTTTCACCAGCCCATCCACAGTCACGCGGCCGAGCGGCTTGCCATCCGCGCCTGTCACCGGCAACGCCGGGCGTCCCGACCACAACAGTTCGGCCAGCGCATCGCGCTGGCTGGCGTCGGCGGGGATCGCCTCGCCTTCGGCGGTGCCCGTCTCCACGGCGTCGCGCACCCGGCCGAGCGACAGCAGCCTGAACGGTTTTTCGCTGGCGCCGACCAGGGTCTCGACGAAGGCGCTGGCCGGCTTCGCCAGGATCTCGGCGGGCCTGGCATATTGCACCAGCTTGCCGGCATCCATCACCGCGATCTTGTCGCCCATACGCACCGCCTCCTCCATGTCATGGGTGACGAGGATGATGGTGGTGCCGAAGCGCTTCTGGATCGCCCGAAGGTCCTCCTGCGCCTTGTTGCGGATGATCGGGTCGAGCGCGCCGAACGGCTCGTCCATCAACAGCACGTTCGGCTCCGCGGCAAGTGCCCTGGCGACGCCGACGCGCTGCTGCTGGCCGCCGGAGAGCTCGTGCGGATAGCGTGGCCCGAACGCCTGGGGATCGAGCTGGTAGAGCGTCATCAACTCGTCGACACGGCGCTTGATGCGGGCCGCGTCCCAGCCGAGCAGCACCGGCACGGTGGCGATGTTCTGCGCCACGGTGCGATGCGGAAACAGTCCATGGCCCTGGATGGCGTAGCCGATGCTGCGGCGCAGTTCGTAGCCGGGCAGCGAGCGGTTGTCGGCGCCGTCGAGCCTGATCACGCCGGCGGTCGGCTCGACCAGCCGGTTGATCATGCGCAGCAGCGTCGTCTTGCCGGAGCCGGAGGTGCCGACGATGACGGCGATGGTGCGCGGCTCGATCACCATCGACACGTCGTCGACGACGGTCGTCGCGTCATAGCGCTTGGTAATGCCTTCGATCTCGATCATGCCGGTTGTGCCTCGCGTCGCCTGGTGGAGGTCATTTCGATCACCGCGTCGAGAATGATGGCGGCAGCAAAGGCCAGCGCCACCGTCGGCACGGCGCCGAGCAGCACCAGGTCCATCGCCGTCTGGCCAACGCCCTGGAACACGAACACGCCAAAACCGCCGCCGCCGATCAGCGCGGCAATGGTGGCAAGGCCGATGTTCTGGACCAGCACGATGCGGATGCCGGTGAGGATCACCGGGAAGGCCAGTGGAAATTCGACGCCGAACAGGCGCTGGCGCTCGGTCATGCCCATGCCGCGCGCGGCGTCGTTGGCGGCGCGCGGCACACCGGCAAGGCCGACCACGGTGTTGGCCACCACCGGCAGCAGCGAATAGAGGAACAGGGCGACGAAGGCGGGCGCGGTGCCGATGCCGCGAATGCCGAGGGAGGCCGCGCCGGGCACATGCGTGGCGACCCAGCCGAGCGGCGCGATCAACAGTCCGAACAGCGCGATCGAGGGAATGGTCTGGATGATGTTCAGCACGTTGAGCACGCCGGCCCGCAATTTTTCGACGCGGTGGCAGAGGATGCCGAGCGGCAGGCCGACTAACACCGCTGCTGCCAGCGAGCCCAACGCCAGCGTCACATGTTTGGAGCCTTCGGCCCAAAAACTGTCGGCACGGTTGGCATATTCCTTGAGGATCGACAGACTGTTCCAACTGCCCGAGACCAGCAGCATGCCGATCGCCGCTGCCGCGACGACGAGCACGCCGATCCGCGCCGATGGCGACAGGTTCAGCCTCGTCAGCCCATCGGCGAGCAAAAGCGTAAAGGCGAAGATGAGCAGCCAGAAACCCGAAGCCGGCGAGATGCGGGCAAAGCTGTTGCCCTCAGGCGTCAGGAAGCTGCCGGCGACGCCGATCAGCAGCGCCAGTGCGGCAAGCGCGACCACGCTGGCGGCCAGGCGCGGTACCAGCGGCGTTTTCAGCAAGGCGACGACCGCCGCAACGACGACGACTGCAAGCAGCAGTGGCCCCAGCGTCGGCGGCAGCGCTTCAAGAATCGAGCGCGCCTCGCCCGGCACGATGCGATTGGCGCGCAAGGTGGCAAAGGGCGCCGCGAAGGCGGCATAGGCAACGATCGCGGCGATGACCACGCCGAGCTTGTCGAAGCGGGTGGTCATGGCGCGCCTCGCACCGGCGTCATTTCCAAACGGGCTGACTACTTCAAAAACCCGTTCTTCCTCAAAAAGTCTTCGGCGACGCCTTTGACCGGCTCGCCGCCGACCTGAACGCGGCCGTTCAGTTCCTGCAGGGTGACGAGGTCGAGCTTGGCGAAGACCGGCTTCAGCAGCGTCTCGATTTCGGGATGCTCCTTCAGCACCGCCTCGCGGATGATCGGCGCCGGCTGGTAGACCGGCTGCACGCCCTTGTCGTCTTCGAGCACGATCAGGCCGGACGGCGCGATGCCGCCGTCGGTGCCGTAGACCATGGCGGCGTTGGCGCCGTTGGTCTGGTTCGCCGCGGCGGCGATGGTCGCCGCCGTATCGCCGCCGGAGAGCGTGATCAGCTGGTCCGGCTTAAGCGTGAAGCCATAGGTGGTCTGGAAAGCCGGCAGCGCGGCAGCCGAATTGACGAATTCGGCCGAGGCCGCCAGCACCACCTGGCCGCCCCCGGAGACATATTTGCCGAAGTCGGACAGCGTCGCCAGCTTGTTGGTCTCGGCGACATCCTTGCGCAGCGCAATCGCCCAGGTGTTGTTGGCCGGCGACGGCGACAGCCAGACGATCTTGTTGGCGTCGTAGTCGAGCTTCTTGGCCGTTTCATAGCCCTTGGCGGCATCCTTCCACACCGGATCGTCGGCCTTTTCGAAGAAGAAGGCGGCATTGCCGGTGTATTCCGGATAGATGTCGATCTCGCCGGCGGTGATCGCCTTGCGCACCACAGGAGTGCCGCCGAGCTGGATGCGGTCGGTGGTCTGGATGTTGTTGGCGTTCAGCACCAGCTGGATGATGTTGCCGAGCACGCCGCCTTCGGTGTCAATCTTCGACGACACGACCACCTGAGCGCTCGCCGAGGCCGCGGTGATGCCGAGCGCCAGTGCCGCGCCGGCCAGAACCTTGACTGAAAACATTTCACAAATCCCTTGCTGAGAACCGGACTGCGGCTGCCGCATATGAGCATGGCTTCAATGCCCCGTCGGGGCACACGGTTTCATAAGAAGGGGGATGGGGGCAATAATTTTGTTCGGATGCGGGTGAGTCCGCTGCTGTCTGATCCCGACAGCGTCATGTCACTACAGAACTTTTGATTTGCGCATGATCCTTTCCGAACCTTCGGTTCGGGGTCATGAGCTGGTCGGCCGCGCGGTCATCTTCAGCACGCCCAGCGCCACGAAGCACAGCACCGTCACCGGGAAGATGATCCAGTTCAGCATCTCCCAGCCCCAGGCGTTGTAGACCGCGCCCGACATCAGCGAGGCGAAGGCGACGGAGCCGAACAGGACGAAGTCGTGAAAACCCTGGACCTTGGCCTTTTCCGATGGCCGGTAGCTGTCGGCGACCATGGCGGTGGCGCCGATGAAGCCGAAATTCCAGCCAAGGCCGAGCAGGATCAGCGCCGTCCAGAACTGCCACAGCGCCAGGCCCGACAGCGCCACCACGGCGCAGCCGATCAGCAGCACAAGGCCGGTTGCGACAATCCGTTCGGCGCCGAAGCGATAGATCAGCGAGCCGGTGAAGAAACTCGGCGCGAACATCGCCATGACATGCCAGGAAATGCCGAGCGTGGCGTCGTCCGTCGACAGGCCGCAGCCGACCATGGCGAGCGGCGCGCCGGTCATGACGAAGCTCATCAGCGCATAGCTGCCAACGGCGCAAAACAGCGCCGCAACGAAACGCGGCCTGGTGACGATCTCGGCGAGCGGCCGCGCGTCGCTGTCGGCGATTTCCGCTTTGCCCGTCGCCTTGGCCGGGATGCGCAGCAACGACAGGATGGCAGCGCCGACCGCCGCCAGCACCAGGATGGAGGCAAACGAGCCGGCAAACATCACAGGAGCAAACAATTCGCGGGTGAAGATGACGATCTGCGGCCCAAGGATGGCGGTGACGATGCCGCCGGCCAGCACGAAGGAGATGGCGCGCGCCTTGAATTCAGGCGGTGCGTTGTCGGCGGCGGCGAAGCGGAATTGCTGGACGAAGGCGCCGCCGATGCCGATCACCAGCAGGCCGAAGGCGAAAAGCCAGAAGCTGGCGTAAAATAGCGCCAGCGTCGCGACCAGACCGCCGAGCGCAGTGACGATCGTCCCGGTCATGAAGCCGTCGCGCTGGCCGAGCCAGCGGATGATGGCTGCTGCCGGCAGGGCGCCGAGCGCCACGCCGACGTTGAAGCCGGTGATCGGCGCCGTCGCCAGCGATTTGTCGGAGCCGAGCAGATAATATCCGGCCAACCCACCCACGGAAATGGCGATGGGTGCGGCCGAGCCGATGATCGCCTGCGAAGCGGCAAGGATGAGCGCCGTGCGGCGCGCTTCCCTGCCGGCCTCGGCGATAGCGACGGCCGTCATGAAGCGTCCTTGCCGCGCCCTTCGCCGCGCACCCGGCGCGACACGCGATCGAGCACTGCGTTGACCAGCTTCGGCTCGTCTTCTTCGTAGAACGCCTTGGCGATATCGACATATTCCGAGACGATGACAGCCACCGGCACGTCCTCGCGCTTCATCAGCTCGTAGACGCCGGCGCGCAATATGGCGCGCAGCGTCGAATCGAGCCTGGACAACGGCCAGTCCTCGGTCAGCGCCTGGCGGATGATCGGGTCGATGGTCTTCTGGTTCTCGACGACGCCGGCGAGGATGGCGCGAAACCATTGCGCGTCGGCCTCGCGATAGAGCGCGCCGTCGACTTCCTTGCCGAGCCTGAACGCCTCGTATTCGGCGGTGATCTCGAAGACGCCGCTGCCGGCCACATCCATCTGGTAGAGCGCCTGCACGGCGGCCAGACGGGCTGCACCGCGCTTGTTGGCGTGGCGCACCGCGGGCTGGCCGGGCGATGCGGGTTCGCTCACGACCGCTCTCCCAACTGTTGCTTGAGGGCGATCATGGTCAGCGCCGCACGCGCGGCAAAGCCGCCCTTGTCGCCTTCCGAACGCCTGGCCCGCGTCCAGGCCTGCTCGTCATTTTCGGTGGTCAGGATGCCGTTGCCGATGCAGACCGCTTCCTGCACGGACAGGTCCATCAGGGCACGGCTCGATTCATTGGCGACGATGTCGAAATGATAGGTATCGCCGCGCACGACGGTGCCGAGGGCGACAAAGCCGTCATAGCTCAGCCCGCCTTCGGCGGCGCCGTCGAGCGCGAAGGAAATCACTGCGGGAATTTCGAGCGAGCCCGGAACAGTGACGACGTCGTATGTCGCGCCCGCTTCCTCGAGCGCGCTTGTCGCGCCTTCGAGCAGCGCGTCGGCAAGGTCGTCATGGAAGCGTGCCTCGATGACAAGAAGGTGGGCCTTCTTCTTCGGGCGAATGAACGCTTTGCCGTGTTGGGATGTGCCAGCCATAGATGTCTCCGGGATCGCCGGTGACTTAGGCCGAAGCCGGTTTGATCGCAAGCAGAAGATTGGTGGAGATGCGGACGTGCCTGATTATTGGTTTCCTCCGAAGCCGGCGCTGCCCCTCATTGCCCTGCCGGGCATTTCTCCCCGTAAACGGGGCGAAAGAGGCTGGCCGCATCGCCGGCGCCCTTCTTGCAACGCTGATGATTGGCGAAACCATCGATGACAGCGCCCCTCGCCCCGTTTACGGGGAGAGGTCGCCGGCAGGCGGGTGAGGGGCAGCGCTAACGAAACGGAACAAGGCGCCAATCAGATCCGAGGTGCTCGTCCTGTTCGGACAACCGTATGAGACCACGCCGCTCTCCGGCAGGGCCATCAAAGCCCCTCTTTCGCGGCCTCCGCCAGGCGCGCCGCGTAGCGGGCCATGGTGTCGATCTCCAGATTGACGCGGTCGCCGACATCGCGTTCGCCCCAGGTGGTCACCGTCAGCGAGTGATGGATCAAGAGCACGTCGAAGCGCGTGCCTTCGACCTTGTTGACGGTGAGCGAGGTGCCGTCGAGCGCGACGGAGCCCTTGGGTGCGATGAATTTGGCCAGATCGCGCGGCGCTTCCAGCGTGAAGCGCACGGCATCACCCTCCTCCTTGCGCGCAACGATCTCGGCCATGCCGTCGACATGGCCTGAAACGATGTGGCCACCGAGTTCGTCGCCGATCTTCAGCGCCCGCTCCAGATTGATCCTGGTGCCGGATTTCCAGCCGATCGCCGTCGTCAGCCTGAGCGCCTCCTCCCAGGCCTCGACCTCGAACCAGCGCGCATTGGCGCCGTTTTCCGGCAGCGCCGTCACCGTCAGGCAGACGCCGCCGCAGGAAATCGAAGCCCCAATGGCGATCGTCTGCGGGTCATAGGCGGTGTCGATGCGCAAGCCGACGCCCTCTCTCAACGGCTTCACGGCAGCGACGGTACCAACATCGGTGACAATCCCGGTAAACATCAGATGTCCCTTATCCATTCCGCGTAGCTGTCTTCGCCGAAACGCATGTCGCGCAATTTGCGAAATCCTGCCGGGATATGGTTGGCGTCGATGGGCGATACAATGCCGCTCCTGCCGATCGGCTCCTGCCCCTGGAACAGCACGATGCGGTCGACCAGCCCTTCGGCGAGGAAAGCCTTGGCCACCTTGGCGCCGCCCTCGACCAGCACGCTCGCCATGCCGAGTGCGGCAAGATCCTCAAGCAGTTCCGGCAGCGCAATATCGCCTTCATACGTCTCGGTGCCGATGAAGCGCACGCCGGCGCGTTCGAGCGCGGCGCGCCGGTGCGGATCGGCTTCGGCACAGGCGGCGACATAGAGCGGAACCCGGTCGAGGCCGGCGACCAGTTTCGACGTCTCCGGCAGCCTGATCTGGCGGTCGAGCACGATGCGCGCCGGCGAGCGGTTCTCCAGCCCCGGCAACCGCACCGTCAGCGCCGGATCGTCCTCCAGCGCCGTGCCGATGCCGATCAACACGCCGTCGGCTTCGGCGCGCATCAGATAGACTTCGCGCCGGGCGATGTCGCCGGTTATCGAGACCTGCCCCGCGCCTTCCATGCCGATCTTGCCATCGCTGGAAATCGCAAGTTTCAGGATCACTTCCGGACGTTTTTTCAGAGATCGAATGAGATAGCCGGCCATCTGCTCGGCGGCTTCTGCCACGAGCACCTTTTCGACCACTTCGACACCGGCGGCACGCAGGATCGCATAGCCGTTGCCGGACACGCGTGGATCGGGATCGCTCGCAGCCCCAACCACCCGCGCGACGCCGGCATTGACCAGTGCACTGGCGCAAGGCGGGGTGCGGCCATGGTGGGCGCAGGGCTCCAATGTGACATAGGCGGTGGCGCCGCGTGCGAGCTCGCCGGCCTCCGCCAGCGCCTCGGTCTCGGCATGCGGCCGGCCGCCGACAGCGGTGACGCCGGTGCCGACGATCATCGGCCCGGCGCCGTCGTCGCGCACGATCAGCGTGCCGACGGAAGGGTTGGTCGAGGTCCGCCCGGCGTTTTTCCGCGACAGCCTCAGTGCCGCCGCCATGAAGCGGCGATCAAGAACCTCTTGCTCGGCTTGGCTGCGCCTTGCCATGCTCAGCCGGCGTCCTCTTCCTTGAGCTCGTCACCTTTAAGCTCACCCAGCACGTCGTGAAAATCCTTGGCCTCGCGGAAATTGCGATAGACCGAGGCGAAGCGCACATAGGCGACGTCGTCGAGCGACTTCAGTGCCTCCATCACCAGGCGGCCGACCTCGCCCGAGGCGACCTCGGTCTCGCCGGAGCTTTCGAGCTGGCGCACGATGCCGGTCACCGCGCGGTCGATGCGCTCGGGATCGACATTGCGCTTGCGCACGGCGATCTCGACCGAGCGCAGCAGCTTGTCGCGGTCGAACGGCACCTTGCGTCCGGACTTCTTCACCACAACGAGGTCGCGCAACTGCACCCGTTCGAAGGTGGTGAAGCGGCCGCCGCAATCGGGGCAGACGCGCCGCCTGCGGATCGCCGCGCCGTCTTCGGCGGGGCGCGAATCCTTCACCTGCGTATCTTCGGACTGGCAGTAGGGACAGCGCATGGGCAGCCTTGTGTTCGCGAATCTCGTAGAGCGAAGGCTTAGAGGTTTTTGCCGCGATGGCAAAGTATCGGGTCGCGCCTCAGAGATAGCGAGGCGCGGGGAAAATTGCCAGCATCAACGGCAATACCGGCCGATTACGGCGCGATGTCAGCAGTCGGGAACCCACATGACACGCCGAGGCTGCGATAGGCCTTGGTGAAGCCGTCCATCGATACGGTCGCGACCGGCGTGTCGGCGAATATGACGTCGAGCGCGCTGGCGCGGCGCATGGCACGCAGCAGCGCCAGGCTGATCTCGGGCTTGTTGTTCAACATCCATTTTCCGCCGCCGGCCATGGCATCGACGGTCGCCTTGACCTTGCCGTCGCCATCGCCGAACACCGCCGGAATGTTCTCGCCAGTCGGCAAGTCCTTGTTCTTCATGGCGATGACGAGGGTCGGATAGCCATTGGGCGGCAGTGCATCGCCGTTCGAGATGGCAAGCGTGAGCGTGCCGCTGGTACCGCTCGCGTCGAGAAAGGCGGTCGAGGCGACGCAGGTCTTGCGCAGATCCCCACCGGTATCGATCTCGTCCACAGTGGTGGACCAGTTGCCGAAGGTTTCGGTCTTCGGTGCGGCTGGGGTGGGCGCAGACTGTGCCTGGGCGGCGGACGGCAAGGTGGTCAATGTGACCAACAACACGCCAAGCGCGCCAAAGCCAGCGACACGGAAAATCTGCATCATCGTCAAGGCTCCTGTCCGGACTCCGTCCCCGCTGAAAAAGTGCTTCTCGTCCGGCGATAACGGACGACACCTTGCGTGAGCTCAACCGAGATAGGGATAGAGCGGAAAACGATCCGTCAACGCGGCCACCTTCGCCTTCACCGCTGCTTCGACGGCTGCATTGCCCTCATCGGAATTCGCGGCCTTGAGCCCGTCCAGCACTTCGGCGATCAGCTTGCCGATCTCGCGGAACTCGGCCTGGCCGAAACCGCGCGTGGTGCCAGCCGGCGTGCCGAGGCGCACGCCCGAGGTGACGAACGGCTTTTCGGGATCGAACGGGATGCCGTTCTTGTTGCAGGTGATGTTGGCACGGCCAAGCGCTGCCTCGGCACGCTTGCCGGTGGCGTTCTTCGGCCTGAGGTCAACCAGCATAAGATGGTTGTCGGTGCCGCCGGAGACGATGTCGAGGCCGGTTTCCTGCAGGCTGGAGGCCAGCGCCTTGGCGTTGGCGGCAACGCTCTCGGCATAGATCTTGAAGCTTGGCTTCAGCGCTTCGCCGAAGGCCACAGCCTTGGCGGCGATGACATGCATCAGCGGACCACCCTGCAGTCCTGGAAACACCGCCGAGTTCATCTTCTTGGCGATGTCCTCGTCATTGCACAGGATCATGCCGCCGCGCGGGCCACGCAGCGACTTGTGCGTGGTGGTGGTGACCACATGGGCGTATGGCAGCGGCGACGGATGCACGCCGCCGGCGACCAGGCCGGCGATGTGGGCCATGTCGACCATCAGATAGGCGCCGATCGAATCGGCGATCTCGCGAAAACGCTTCCAGTCCCAGACGCGCGAATAGGCAGTGCCGCCGGCCAGGATCAGCTTCGGCCTGGTCTCGTGGGCGGTCTTCTCGATCGCGTCCATGTCGAGCAGGTGATCGTCCCTGCGGACGCCGTAGGAAACGACCTTGAACCATTTGCCGCTCATGTTGACCGGCGAACCGTGCGTCAGGTGGCCACCGGAATTCAGGTCGAGCCCCATGAAGGTGTCGCCGGGCTGCAGCAGCGCCAAAAAGACCGCCTGGTTCATCTGGCTGCCGGAATTCGGCTGGACGTTGGCGAAGTTGCAGCCGAACAGTTTTTTGGCGCGCTCGATGGCCAGGTCCTCGGCCACGTCGACGAACTGGCAACCGCCATAGTAGCGCTTGCCCGGATAGCCCTCGGCGTATTTGTTGGTCATGACCGACCCCTGCGCTTCCAGAACGGCGCGGGAGACGATGTTTTCCGAAGCGATCAGCTCGATCTCGTGGCGCTGGCGGCCGAGTTCGTTGCGGATCGCGCCGAAAATCTCCGGATCGGCATCGGCAAGCGTGGTTTCGAAGAAGGATTCGAATTTGTTCGACACTGCCGCTGCTGTTGCCATGCTTGAGATCCTTGTCGTCCGGGGGGTCTGCCGCGCCATTAACACAGTTGCTTTCGCCCCGCCACGTTTGCGGCGCGAAATTTGCTGGTCGGATTGCGGCAGCGAGGCGAAGAGCCACCTATTTCCTCGCCTGCCGGCCGTTCAGCAAGCTCGCGCACCACGCGCCATGCGTGGCGCACGTCAAAAAGGCCGCCTCGATGGCGGCCTTTCATCAATTCAATAACATCAATGGCTTAGAGCGCAGAGGTGATCTGCAGCTCGTTGGCTCCGTCGAGCCCGTAGATGTCGTCGCGGAACTGCACGACGCCAGTCCCTGTCGACCAGGCCGAGATGTAGAGGAAAAAGACCGGCACCGGATTGGTGACCTGCACCGGGATGTTCTCGCCGCTCTTGATCGACGCCTCGAAATGCTGGCGGCTCCAGCCCGGCGTGTCCCGCAGGATCCAGGTGACGAGGTCGCGCACGTTCTGGACGCGCACGCAGCCTGAGGAATCGAAGCGCATCATTTTGCCGAACAGGCTCTGCTGCGGGGTGTCGTGCATGTAGACGCCGTCCGGACTCGGGAAATTGATCTTGACCGAGGCCATCGCATTGCCGGCGCCCGGATCCTGGCGAAAGCGGTATTTCTCCGCGTCGTCGGTCGACCAGTCGACGGTCAGTGGATCGACCTCGCTGCCATCCGGTGCGAACAGCCGGATCTTGCTGTCCTTGAGATAATTGGGGTCCTTCCGCATCAGCGGAATGATGTCCTTGCGCACGATCGAGACCGGCGCGTTCCAGTAAGGATTGACGATGATCTCGTTGATCTTGGAATCGACGATCGGCGTCTGGCGATCGATCTTGCCGACAACGGCGGTGTGGCGCAGCACGACGCGGTCGTTCTCGACCGCTTCGATCTGGGCGCCAGGGATATCGACCAGTACATAGCGGTTGCCCAGCGTACCGGCGCGTTCGTTCAGCCGCTGCAGATTGGTCTGCAGCTGGCCAAGCCGGACCTGCGCCGAGACATTCATCGCCGCATAGCTATATTGGCCCAGGGTCCCGTCGGAAGGCAGTCCATGACGCGCCTGGAAGCGCTTGACCGCCGCATCTACATAGGAATCGAAGGCCTCTGAAAGGCCGGCGCTCTGCGCCAGGTCGCCCGAAACCATCAAGCGCCTGCGCAATGGCACCACGTCGGGATCGATGACGCCGAGTTGCAATTTCTTGGTGTCCGGGACCTGCTCCCAGCCGCCTTGCGCGACAATGTTCTGATACTGCACGATAGCCTGCTCGGTGTACGCAACGGTCTGCAGGCTGACGATCGGCAGCGTCGAGGCCACCTTGCCGCCCTCGCTGGCGCGGGCGTCGAACTGGTCGTTCCAGTTGCCGCGGCCCGAGGATTTCAGGATGTCCGCGATCACGTCCTGCGCGCTGGCGCCACCGGCAACCATCGTCGCGGCCAACGCGGAGGCTCCGGAAAGGAAGAAACGGCGACTGGTTCTCATGTACGCTCCAGATAGTCCTGTAACAGTTTTTTCACCGGGCGATCCGCCCGCATGCTAGGCCCGGCCCACTCTAAGGTTGGCGCCCTTAACAATTAGCCAACCATGCCCCACTCGCTTCTGTGCGAGAACGCGCCGGGCGCGACGCGCCTTCACTGAGGCGGTTGGCGGGGAGACGGATTGGCTCGCGCCGCAACATCACCCGCGTTCTCGCTTCCACCGGGAATATGGCGGCAACGTGACCCTGACCGCGATTTGGATCGGCTGGCCTCACGAAACGCAAAGACCGATGCTTTTCGGCACCGGTCTTTTGGATCGCTCTCCGACCGCGCCTGTGGCGCGGTTGCATGCGATGGACATGCTTTACATGCGATAGGCGATGGTGTCGTTCCAGAAGCGGTCGAGGCGCTGCAGGGCGCGGTTCATTTGCTTGAATTCTTCCGTGTTGATGCCACCGACCTGCTCGATCGAGCCGACATGGCGCTCGTAGAGGCCGGCGACGACTTCCGCCACCTCACTGCCCTTCGGCGTCAGCGAGACCCGCACCGAACGGCGGTCGATGCGCGAGCGCTGGTGGTTGATGAAGCCGAGATCGACCAGCTTCTTCAGATTATAGGAGACGTTCGAGCCGAGATAATAGCCGCGCGAGCGCAACTCGCCGGCGGTCAGTTCCGAATTGCCGATATTGAAGAGCAGCAGCGCCTGGATGGCGTTGATATCGGAACGGCCGTTGCGGTCGAATTCGTCCTTGATCACGTCAAGCAGGCGGCGGTGCAGCCGTTCCACCAGCTGCAGCGATTCCATGTACAGCGAACGGATCGCCTCGCGGCGGTCGTCGGATACGTTGGCGGTCTTCGCCGCCGGACGGGAATTGATCATTGTCTTTGCCTCTCGTTTGTCGCCTGGTGATTTTTTGTTTTTCACCTTGATCACGACACTATCGAATACTCATAAAATTCGACTTAAACGCTAGGGCTAACAAGAGCTTACCGGTAATAGGTTTCGAAAGACGCTTAACGAAGGGTCACCCGAACAAGGACGATTAACCTAAAGATTTAGCCAATGAATCCGGGCGGTAATTTGCCCGTCCAACCGGACGCGTGGGTTATTCTTGTTGAGCATCGATCCGATGCTCTATTGCCGGCTCCGGCGCTTCTGCATCCAGATCACCACGCGAAAGACGATGTAGAGCAGCGCCACCGCCGCATGCGAGGCGAGGATCAGCGGCCGGTGGCCGAAGAGCTCGGGAAAGCCGGCATGCATGACGGTCTCAGTCGCCGCGCAGATGAACCAGATCACCGGCCCCCAGGAGGCCAGCATCCACAGACCGGCTGCGGCGAAGGGAAAGAACACGGCGAGCGTCACCGCCGCCACCTGCCAATGCACGGGCATCAAGTCGAAGCGCCACAACGAGCCGGGATAGAAGCCGATCAGCCGGATCCAGTACAAAATCCCGAACAACAGACAGTAGGCTGAGATGACACGCTGAAACCAGGCGAAGGTGACCTCGACCGTCGAGGGCTGGAGCACGACGCGTCTCGACGTGACCTCGCTCACAGCTTGAGTTCCCGTTCGCCGAGCGGAGCGAAATAGGCATCGACGTCGGCAGCACTGACGTCGTCGATGCCTGCCGGCCGCCATTGCGGCGACGAGCCCTTGTCGATGATGGCGGCGCGGATGCCTTCGTAGAAATCGTGGCCGGCAAGCATGCGGTTGAGGATGCGGAACTCCATCCGCATGCACTCGTCCATCGACAGCGTCAGCCCGGCGCTGATCTCGCGCCAGGCAACATGCAGGCTGGTCGGCGAGCGGGTGCGGATCGTCGCCAGTGTCTTTGCCGCGAACGCGTCTGCGGGTGCGGCGCGCTCCAGGCTGCCGATGATGTCGCTCAGCGACGGCTGCGCGAAATGGCGAGCGATGGCTTCCAGTGTCGGACTGTCCGTTTCGCGCCGGGCCGGGACGGAAAAGCCGCGCAGCGCCGCTTCCGGGTCGCCGCTCGCAACCAGCCGGTCGAGAAAGCCGGCCTTGTCCTGCGCCTTGATCGTGTGCGTCGCCAGGCCCGACCACAAAGCGTCGCCATAGCGGATGCGGTTTCCGGTCAGGGCCAGATACATGCCGAAGCTGCCGCCGAGGCCCGGCAGCAGGTGACTGGCGCCGACATCCGGGAAGAAGCCGATGCCGACTTCCGGCATGGCGAACTGGGCGTTCTCGGTCAGCAGCCGATGCGAGCCGTGGAACGAGATGCCGACACCGCCGCCCATGACGATGCCGTCGATCAGCGCGACATAGGGTTTTTCGAACCGCGCGATGCGGGCGTTCAACCGGTATTCGTCGGCGAAGAAATCGACCGGCGGCTTTCCCGCCCGGCCGGCCTCGTAGATGTGGAGGATGTCGCCGCCGGCCGAAAACGCCCTGCCCTCGGCCTTGACGACGACAACATCGACGCCGTCGTCGCGCTCCCAGGCGCGCAGCGCCTTGTCGAGCGCCTTGACCATGCGATGGGTGACGGCATTGAGCGCCTGCGGCCGCGTCAGCGTGACGACGCCGGCGCTGCCCAGTCGTTCGAAGCGGATCTCGTTGCCGCCGCCAAAATCCATCGCCTAAAGAATCCCTCGCCCAATGCCGCCGGGACTGAAGTGCTAAAGCGTGGCGCATGGCTGCGTCAATGCCAAGACGCAATCCTGTCGGGCAACAACGGTCGGGAACTCGTATACCGGTATCCAGCTTGTGCCTGGCACTATCGTGCCGCATTGGTCAGCGGCGGAGGCTCGTGTTAAAAGCCGCCAATCCGGAGTTTTGGCGATGAACAAATTCACCCCAGCAAAGCCTGCCGGCGCGCGCAGCGTCGACGAGATCACCGGCAGTCGCCGTTTGCGCCGCATGCGCAAGGCCGACTGGTCGCGCCGCCTCGTGCAGGAGAACCGGCTCTCCGTCGACGATCTGATCTGGCCGATCTTCGTCGTCGATGGGAACAATATCCGCGAACCGATCGCCGCCATGCCTAATGTCTTCCGCCTGTCGCTCGACCTTGCCGTCAAGGAGGCCGAGCGCGCGGCAAAGCTCGGCATTCCGGCGATCGCCACCTTCCCCAATGTCGAGCTCGGCCTGCGCGACCAGACCGGCTCGCACATCCTCGATCCGGAAAACGTCATCAACCGCGCCACGCGCGCCATCAAGCGCGCAGTGCCCGAGATCGGCATCATCACCGATGCGGCGCTCGATCCCTTCACCTCGCACGGCCACGACGGCATCTTGCGTGACGGCATCATCGTCAACGACCAGACCGTGGAGCAGGTGACGGCGGCTGCCGTCATCCAGGCTTCTGCCGGCGCCGATATCATTGCCCCTTCCGACATGATGGACGGCCGCATCGGCGCCATCCGCGATGCGCTCGACGCCAATGGTTTTCAGGATGTGGCGATCATGTCCTACGCGACGAAATTCGCCTCCGCCTTCTACGGACCCTATCGCGAGGCGGTCGGCACCGCCGGCCTGCTCAAGGGCGATAAGAAGACCTACTATCTCGACCATGCCAATTCCGACGAGGCCGTGCGCGAGGCCGAGCAGGACCTCGCCGAGGGCGCCGACATGCTGATGGTCAAGCCCGGCCTGCCCTATCTCGACATCATCCGCAGGCTGAAGGACGAATTCCGGATGCCGACCTTCGCCTATCAGGTGTCGGGCGAATATTCGATGATCAAGGCGGCCGCCGCCAATGGCTGGATCGACGGCGACAAGGCGATGCTGGAATCGCTGCTCGCCTTCAAGCGCGCCGGCTGCGACGGCATTCTCACCTATTTCGCGCCTGAAGTGGCGGCGATGCTGAAGGGGTGATGCGCATCTGTTGCGCCTGGTCCAAGCGCGCCATGGCCGCCGCAGGGCAAGCGTTTCAGGTTTGCGCTGCCCCTCATTGCCCTGCCGGGCATTTCTCCCCGTATAGTGACGGGGAGAAAGACGCCTTCGCAGAGGATTTCGCCAATCTCCAACATTGCAGAAGGCGAGCCGAGGTTGCGGCCAGCCCCTTCGCCCCGTCACTATACGGGGAGAAGGTGCCGGCAGGCGGATGAGGGGCGGCACCGACATCGACAATTGCTCATTCCAACACGAGTCGAAGCTTCTTTTACTGAATCCCTAACGGCCGCCGGCCACCTCCACTCCTAAAATACCGCTTGCAAAATGCAATCAGTCTGGCTAATTACAACCGCTTGCATTTCACAACTGGATTAGAGGGAGGTCCTCATGTCAAAGCTTCGCGTCAACGCTTTCACCGTATCTATCGACGGCTTCGGCGCCGGTCCCGACCAGGACCTGAAAGAGCCGCTGGGCGTCGGCGGGGAAGCCCTGCACACATGGATGTTCGGCACCCGAACCTTCCGCAACATGTCCGGCGAAGATGGCGGGACCACGGATACCGACGACGCGTTCGTAACGCGCAGCTTCGAAAACACCGGCGCGTGGATCATGGGCCGCAACATGTTCGGGCCGGTTCGCGGCGCTTGGCCCGATTACACCTGGAAGGGCTGGTGGGGAGACAATCCGCCCTACCATGTGCCGGTCTTCGTGCTCACCCACCATCCGCGGGATCCTATCGTCATGGAGGGCGGCACGACCTTCCATTTCGTGACCGACGGCATTCACTCGGCGCTGGAAAAGGCGAAAGCCGCGGCTGACGGCAAGGATGTCCGGCTCGGCGGCGGCGTCGCCACGATCCGGCAATATCTGAGGGAAAAGCTCATCGACGACATGCATCTGGCGATATCGCCGATGCTGCTCGGCTCAGGCGAGAACCTTTTTGCCGGCATCGACATGGTCAAACTCGGCTACCGCTGCAGCGAGCAGGTGGGCACGCCGAATGCCATGCATGTCACCATCGAGCGGGCGTGAGCCTGGTTAAGTTCCCCCTTCTCCCCTTGTGGGAGAAGGTGGCCGAGCGAAGCTCGGTCGGATGAGGGGTGTTCCAGCTTGGCGCACACCTACGTTCAAATCGGGCGCACAGCGCCAGGATCACCAGCGCCTCATTTCTTCCAACACCCCTCTTCCGTCTCGGCGCTGCGCGCCGATCCACCTTCTCCCACAAGGGGAGAAGGAAGAGGCGCGCTCCTCAATACTTCTCCGGAACATACAGCTCGCGCGGCAGCACCTGGCGCTCGTATTCTGGATTGAAGACGCGATCGGGCAGCGTGATCTCTTCGTGCGGCACTTCCTCATAAGGCATCTGCTTGAGGAGATGATCGATGCAGTTCAGCCGCGCCCGCTTCTTGTCGTTGCCCTCGACGATGAACCAGGGGGCTTCGGGAATGTTGGTGCGGGCGAAGGTCTCTTCCTTGGCCTTGGTATACTGTTCCCAGCGCACGCGCGACTGCAGGTCCATCGGCGACAGCTTCCACTGCTTCATCGGATCATGGATGCGCATCTGAAAGCGCATCTGCTGCTCCTCGTCGGTGATGGAGAACCAGTATTTGACCAAGGTGATGCCGGAGCGGACCAGCATGCGCTCGAACTCCGGCACGTCGCGAAAAAACTCCTCGACCTGGTCCGGCTCGGCGAAGCCCATCACACGTTCGACGCCGGAGCGGTTATACCAGGAGCGGTCGAACAGCACGATCTCGCCGCCTGCCGGCAGATGCGGCACGTAGCGCTGGAAATACCATTGCGATTTCTCGCGCTCGGTCGGCGCCGGAAGTGCGACGACGCGGCAGATGCGCGGATTGAGCCGCTGGGTGATGCGCTTGATGACGCCCCCCTTGCCGGCCGAATCGCGGCCCTCGAAAACCACCACCAGCTTCTTCCTGGTGTAAGCCACCCAGGACTGCAGCTTGATCAATTCGGATTGCAGCGTGATCAGGTCGCGAAAATATTGCAGGCGATCCATCGAGGGCGGATGCGCGTTCTTGTAGATCCTGGCGATTTCCAGCGACAGCGCCGGTTCCGACATCTCCAGCTCGTAGTCCTCGTCGAGCGTGTCGGCGAGTTCCGCTTCCAGCCAGTCCCTGGCGGGAGAATTCTGTTTTGCTTCGGTCATTTATGCTGCTCCGCGTGCACGCCCGCGTCGGCCTCGGCCTGCCGGCCGAGATCGGACACCTTGAGCCGACTTGCATATAGGCCCGCAATGACGGTTTTATTGCAGCCGGCCCGCACGCCGGTAGCCCAACTCCGCGAGATGTGATCGATCAGCCTGCCTGGCACGCACGACAAGCGGCTCGAATTGTCCTACAAATGCCAGGTTTCCCCGAGCAACCTTCAAAGCACCCTTTTCAACGCAATCGCGAGGATCTGACATGGAATACCGCACACTCGGCCGTTCCGGGCTGAAGGTTTCGACGCTGACCATGGGCACCATGACTTTTGGCGGCGCTGGCGCATTTTCGGCGGTCGGCAAGACCGATCTCGACGAGGCACGCCGGATGATCGACCTCTGCATCGATGCCGGCATCAATCTCATCGACACCGCCAATGTCTATTCGAACGGGCTTTCGGAAGAGATCATCGGCGAAGCGCTCGGCGGCAAACGCAAGGGCGATGTGCTGATCGCCTCCAAGGCGCGCATGCGGATCGGCGACGGTCCCAACGATGAGGGCCTGTCGCGCTATCATCTGATCCGCGAGTGCGAGAAGAGCCTGAAGCGCCTCAGGACCGACGTCATCGACATCTATTTCCTGCACGAATGGGACGGCACGACGCCGCTCGAAGAGACCATCGCCGCGCTCGACACGCTCGTCAGCCAGGGCAAGATCCGCTATGTCGGCTGCTCCAACTATTCCGGCTGGCAAGTGATGAAGGCGCTGGGGATCAGCGACCGCCAGCACCAGCCGCGCTTCGTCACCCAGCAGATCCACTACACGCTGGAAGCGCGCGAAGCCGAATACGAACTGCTGCCGATCTCGGTCGACCAGGGGCTTGGCGTGCTGGTATGGAGCCCGCTCGCCGGTGGACTGCTGTCCGGCAAATACCACCGCGACCAGGCCACCGCCCGCCAGATCAGCGGCTGGACCGAACCGCCGATCCGCGACGAGGACCGGCTGTGGCGGATCGTCGACGTGCTTTCCCATATTGGCGAGAACCATGGCGTTTCGGCGGCGCAGGTGGCGCTTGCCTGGCTGCTCGGCCGGCCCGCGGTCAGTTCGCTGGTGATCGGCGGACGGACCGAAGCGCAGTTCAAGGACAATATCGCCGCAGCCGGCCTGGTGCTGACCAGCGATGAGCGCGCACGCCTCGACGCTGTGAGCCGCCCGCCCGTTCTCTACCCCTATTGGCACCAGCAATTCACGGCAAAAGACCGGTTTGGTCCGGCCGATCTGGTTCTTGACCGGGAGGACATCTGACAACGATCCGGATCAGGTCGAAGTCGCCGCGGGCTTAGCCTGAAATAAAACGCCAGATCTCGGGATCAGGCTCGATCTGGCCGCTGAGCACGAAATATTTGTAGAGCACGAGCAAGCAGATCGCCTGCTCGGCCCGCTCGTCGGCGAACTTGCGGCAATAGGCGTTGGCGGCGGCAACGATGCGTTCGGCCTCAGTCGGATGGCGTTCGAGATATTGCACCCGCTCGGCAAGATCCGTGAAATCAGGTTCGAGCGGCACATAGTGAACACCAGCCACGAGTTCGCTTTCGGCGAACCATGTCTCATATGTCGGCGGTGGCATCAGGCACAGCGAATTCGAACTCATGACCCATTTCAAGTTGGTCGCCACATCGTTGCCTTCGAGCGAAATGATGTAGCGACAGCGCCGCTGCTGGTCGATGCTCAGATAAGACTTGCGAAATTCCGGCGCTGCCGTCGGTTTGGGCGTTCCGACATCGCAAAAGGGCAGATCGCGCGCAACCTCCAGAAGCAAGGTCCTTATCGGGTTGTTGAGCTCGCCGCGCCACACTGCAACCGGAAGCTTGTCCGCGAAGGCTACATCGTCGGCGGGCATGTGGAAGTGGCGGAACTTGTTGAGCTTGAACAGCACCCCATTGCTGTTGTCGCCGGCGATCGGCCGATCCTTGACGATCGACGGCATCGCAGGCACGTCGACGACGTCGCCGAATTCGAGATCGATGCGCAAATCGGGATCGAAGTAGCGGGTAAATTCCTTCAGATCGTAGTAATACATGCTCCGGCCTCTCGGTGGCCGGCTGACCGGCACGGCCCCGCCGCTCGGCGCGAAAGCGTCCTGCAATCTGTTGTAGCAGTTGAGACGCGCGCGGACCGATCCGTCCGAAAGCCTGGCCTGATCGAGCAACCCGGCGAGCCTGCGGCGGAACAGCGCCTGCGGTGCGATATCGCGCACGGCATTGCGCGCATAGTAGAATAGCTTCTGTGCGTTTCTTTGAAGGGTGGCCATCGGTCACTTGGTGAAAAATCGGCTTGTGATTTGCCCCCCGGTCCCCCCTACACCATTGTGCCGGCTATCTTGCAAGCCACGGAACCGTGTTCAGCCGGCCTGCCTGGCTGTCCATGGAGCCGATCGCTCTTTGCAGTGTTGTGTTTGTAGCCCAATGCTCCTAGGCAGGGCTAAGAACCTTTGGGATTGTGAAAGGAAGAGATATGGCGCGAGCACCGAATTACGGCCAGGAACGCAAGGAACGCGACCGGCAGAAGGCTGCCAAGAAGGCGGAAAAGCAAGCGGCCAAGGTCGCAGCCAAGGAACGTTCGAAGCCGGAAGACGAGACCACGTCCGATACCGAAACGGAAACCGCAGAGTAAACTGCAGGGCAATCGCTTCATAGTGACGGCGAGAAGGGAACTGGCCGCAACTTTGGCGCGCTTTCTGCAACGTCGGAGATTGGCGAAACCCTTGGTGCAGGCCGCTTTCTCCCGTCCGGTGAGAAATACCCGGTCCACCCTCCGTAGCTGCAGCGCAGCTGCTGCGGAGGACGGGCAGGGCAAGAGGGGCAGCGCAAGCTGAAGCGATTGCCCCTCAGTAAAAGCGCACCCGGCCCGCGAGGCGGATCAGATCAGATTTCGCTGCGTCTTCAGACCGGCGCCTTGTCGCTGACGAAAACGTTCACTTCGCGGGCGGCGGCGATGAAGGCACGCCTTGCGATCATTGCCGGTTTGTCGCCGGCCAGCGCATCATGGCAGGCCTGCAGCGCTTCGCGATGCTTTGGACTGCGCTTGCCGGGCCAGTTGTTGAGGAGGTAGTCGGAAGCCTCGCGGGCCGTGCGCAAGAGCTGAGTGGTTCCCGCCGCGCCCTTGACGGTCACGGGTGTTTCAAATCGGTTGTTTTCCATCGCCGCTCTTACGCCATCGCCGCTCGCGAAGCGAGCGCGAAAGTGGTTGCCACCGCAATCACGCCGCGAAGCTGCTAATCCCCTGGCAGGCAGGCCGCGCCAGTTGTTGTGCAATGATGCCGTCGAGAGGCTGCCGGACAGGACAGACATGCCGCAAGACCCTGCCACCCAAGGCGCCCACAATATCCATTGGCGCCGCAATCTCGCCGTGTGCTTTGCCGGCTCGTTCAGCACGCTTGTCGCCATGACTCTGCTGTTGCCCTTCCTGCCGCTCTACGTCGAGCAGCTGGGCGCCGAGGGCCACGCGGCTGTTGTGCAGTGGTCCGGCATCGCCTATGGCGCGACCTTCTTCGCCGCCGCGCTGGTCGCACCGCTGTGGGGACGGCTTGGCGACCGCTACGGCCGCAAGCTGATGCTGGTGCGCGCCAGTTTCGGCATGGCCGTCTGCATGTCGCTGACCGGCATGGTGGAGACCGTCTGGCAATTGGTGCTGCTACGCCTGCTGATCGGTTTCGCCGGTGGCTATTCCTCGGGCTCGACCATTCTCGTCGCCATGCAGACGCCGAAGGAGCGGTCGGGCTGGGCGCTCGGCGTGCTGTCGGCCGGCATCACCGGCGGCAGCCTCGTCGGTCCCTTGCTCGGTGGCGCGCTGCCGCCCTTGATCGGCATCCGCGCAACCTTCCTGGTCGCCGGCGGCGTCATTTTCCTGGCGTTCCTGGCAACGACTTTTCTCATCAAGGAGAACCCTCGCCCGGCAGCCGACAAATCGGCATCGACTGAGAATCTGAAAGGCGGATGGTCGCAAATCCCGGATAAGCGCCCGGTCGTCGCCATGCTGGTGACCGGCATGCTGCTGAGCTTCGCCACCATGTCGATCGAGCCGATCATCGCGGTCTATGTGCAGCAGATCATCGAGGATCAAAGCCGGGTCACGCTGATGTCCGGCGTGGTCATGTCGGCGGCGGCACTTGGCGCCATCCTGTCGGCCTCGCGTCTCGGCAAGCTCGCCGACCGCGTTGGCCATTGGAACGTCATCATTGCGGCGCTTGCCGTCTCGGCGCTGCTGCTGATCCCGCAGGCTTTCGTCACCCAGGGCTGGCAGCTCGTCGGCCTGCGTTTCCTGATGGGACTGGCGCTTGGCGGCCTCCTGCCCTGCATCACCAGCGTCATCCGCCATAATGTCCCGGACGGCGTCGGCGGCAATGTGCTCGGTCTGTCGATCTCGGCGCAGTATGTCGGACAGGTTGCCGGGCCGCTGCTCGGCGGCTTCGTCGGCGGTCATTTCGGCATGCGCGCGGTGTTTCTCGGCACATCCGTGCTGATGGCGGGCGGAGCGGCGTATAATTGGCTGGTCCAGTCGCGCCGCGCACGCGACATGCTGGTGCAGGCGGGCAAATCCTGACACGGTTTGCGGGCCACTTCACGGAGTCCAAGACATGAGCACAGCCGACCACCCAGCAAGCGGCATCGGCCGCATCCTCGTTTTCGTCGGCGGTCTGTGCGGCGCGGCCGGTGTGGCGCTTTTTGCCGCGGCGGCACATCTGGGCGGCGCTTTCGTCGGCACGGTCGCGTCGTTCCTGCTCACGCATGCACCGGTCTTCCTGGCCGTCGGCCTCGTCGGCGCAAACCGGATCATGCGTACCGCAAGCCTTATTCTTCTCGTCGGGCTTGTCCTGTTCTGCGGCGACCTGCTCGCCCGCGACTTCCTCGGCTCGCGGCTTTTTTCGATGTCGGCGCCGATCGGCGGCACCTTGCTCATTGCCGGTTGGCTGGCGGTTGCGGCCTCGGCGCTGGTGCGCCCGCGCTCCTGAGGCAGCCGGCTTCGGTTTCCGCCAAACGACGGTCAGTCAGACGACGGCCACTCCTGCCGGCGCTCAGGCCGAACCGGCAGGTCGCGATTGCGCGCCGCCGGCTTGGCCAGGCGCCGCCGCTCCGGCCTGTCGATGGCCGGCGAGATGCCCCAATAATTGCGATAGATCTCTTCGAACAGGTGATTGATCGGGTGCATGGCTTGGTTTCCTCTTCGATTTTTAGAATTGAATCGATCCAATCGACAGGCATGAAAAAACGCTGCCGATCAGCTCCGCTTGCGCTCCACGAGAAAACGCAGATCGCGGATCCAAGGGCCGGCGCTGCCGCGACGCGTCCGGGTCACCGCCTTCGAAATCATGCTCCAGTCGTTGCGATAGGTGTCTTCGAACAGGTAATTGACGGGGTGCATGGCTCACTCCTTGCTGATAACTCAATTGGATCGATTCAAAACTAGGCTTGGACCGCGCTGATGTCAAGCAAAATTTGAATCGATCCAACAAAGGTGCTAGATAGCAGGCTGGAGCAGAAAAATGGCATCATCCAGCGAAAGCAATACCAGACCCATCCGGCTGGCCGACATCGCCAAGGCCGCCGGGGTTTCGCACGGCACCGCCTCCAACGTCTTCAGCCGTCCCGAGATCGTGCGCGAGGAAGTCCGCGAACGGGTCAAGGCGGCGGCCGAGGCGATGGGCTATGCCGGTCCCGACCCCAAGGGCCGGCTGCTGCGCGCCGGCAAGGTCAACGCGATCGGCGTCGCCACGACCGAGCCGCTGTCCTATTTCTTCGATGATCCCTTTGCCCGCGCGATGATGGCCGGCATTTCCGAGGCCTGTGACGCCACCGGCGCGGGAATAGCGCTGGTATCGGCCGGCAACCAGGAAAAACTTGCCTGGAACATCCAGAGCGCGCTGGTCGACGGCTTCATCCTGTTCTGCATCGAGGGCGGTTCACGGCTTGTCGAACTGACGCGCGAACGCAAACTCCCCTTTGTCGCGCTTGAGCTCGGCTTCGACGACGACACTGTTTCGGCAATCGGCGTCGACAATGTCGCCGGCGCCCGCCTGGCGGCGCAGCATCTCGCCGAGCTTGGCCATCGGCGCTTTGCCGTGCTGGCGCTGCCCTTCGCCGACGGCAGCACCGGCCTTGTCTCGCCGGAGAAGGTCCGGACGGCCCTCTACACCGGCACGCGCGATCGCCTCGTCGGCTATTTCGAGGCGTTTTCCCGGTATGGCGTCGATACCGCCGGGATACCGGTATACGAGACCGAAAACGACGAAGCCAGCACAAGGGCCGGCCTCGAAACGATCTTCGCCTCGGCAGCGCGGCCGACCGCCATCCTGGCGATGTCGGACCGGATCGCCATGGTCGCGATCGAATGGTTGGCCGCGCGTGGCATTGCGGTTCCCGGCGACGTCTCCGTCGTCGGCTTCGACGGCGTGCCTGACGCGGCACTTTGCGATCCTCCGCTGACCACGGTCGCGCAGCCGATCGCCGAGATCGGCCGCCGTGCGGCGCGAACGATCCTCGATTTCGACGGCACAGTGCGGCGCGAGACGCTTGGCGTCGAGCTTGTCGTCAGGGCATCGTCGGGGCCGCCGCCCAAGACAGCCTGAGCCCGACGCTATCGATTCATGCCTGCTGCCATGGTCCCCACGCCGAAGGACGCATGGATCGGCGGCGCCTGGCTGCGGACCGGCTTGCCGTTGCCGCCAATAGAAGACAGCCATTCGAGATAATAGGCGAGCGCGAACTGCATGGCGATGCCGGCGGCGATCAGCAGGCTGTCATAGGCAAATCCGCCCGGGTTGATCAGCTTCATCACCTGCGCCGCCATGGCGATCAGCGTGCCGGCGATGAAAACCGGCAGCGATCGCTTGCCCAATATGGCGAGCGGATGATCGCGGCTGGTGCGGAACAGGTTGGAGACAGAAGGAAACGCCACGATCAGATAGCTCACCGCCAGGATGTGCAGCAGCCTCGGCAGCGACAGGAAGGTCTTGTCGAAGCCGGTCAGCACCACCGGCAGGTTCAGCCACGACACGTGCCCCCATAGCGGGCTGTGCACCCAGACCAACGCCGTCGCGACATAGGCCGCCGACGCGCCGACCAGCCAGCGATTGACCGGAATGGCGCCGCCGCGCCTGATGTGCAGCATGCTCGCCAGGCCGATGTTGAAGAGGAACTGCCACGACATCGGATTGAGGAACCAGAAGCCGGGCTCAGGGTAATTCGGCGGGGCGATCTGGTAGATCCCGGCAACCAGCCACAGAGTTCCGGACAGGGCGAGCGCCGTGAAAGGCCGGTAGCTGATCGACAGCAGGAAGGTTGGCGCCATCAGCAGCAGCACCGCATAGACCGGCAGGATATTGTTGTAGCCAAGCTGATGGCCAAGCATGACGATGCCGACCAGCACATGTTGCGGGTCCCTGATCAATGGCTCGATGTTGATCAGGGTCAGCATGTCCGGCCGCTTCGCGAACATCGCCGCCGCGCAGAAGATGGCCAGCACCGCCATCGTCGTGACGATGTGGGCGACATAGAGCACTCCGGCGCGGCGCCACAATTTCAGTGTCGCCAGGAGCCGGTCTCCGGACTGGAATTTAGCGCCGTAGGCGAGCGCGACGGACATGCCGGAGATCAGAACGAAGGCCTCGGCGGCATCCGAAAAGCCGAAATTCTTGTAGGTCAGGGTTTCGAAAACCGTGCCCGGGACATGATCGACGAATATGATCAGCAGAGCGAGAGCGCGGAACACATCGATGCGCGTATCGCGCTCCGGGATACGCGGCCCGCGATCCGGTGAAATTGGCATGGTCATCGATAAAAGGCCTCAAAGCTGGTTGTTCATGCCGCGATCGATGCGACCGCCGGACGCACCGCTTCGATTCCTCCCGCAGGAGCGTATCGGCAAACAAACGGACTGAAATGCGCCCGGTTCAATCAACTTTGAAGGAGCTCGAAAATATTCCGTTTTGAAGCCGGCAAATGAATAAAAACCACACGAAATCAAAAGGATGCAATATGGCCGAAAAAACTCCGGAAGACGGCTTTTTGCGGCGCGAGCTGCCGTTTTTCTATCGACTTTACCGGCCCGTGGATGCAAGCGGCGAATGCCTTTTCCTGCTGCACGGATCCGGCGTCGACGAGACGATGCTGGTGGCGCTGGCGCGGCAAACCGCACCGCGAGCCGTGCTGGTGACGGTGCGTGGCCGTATCGCCCAGGAGGACGGTTTCCGCTGGTTCGCGCGGATCACGCCGACGCGCTTCGAACAGGACAGTATCCGCACCGAGGCCGACGCTTTCGCCGGCTTCATCACCGAGGCCGCGAAGCGCCACGGTCTCGATCTCGCCCGGACGAGTTTCCTCGGCTATTCAAACGGCGCCAATCTGGTTTCGAGCGTGATGCTTTTGCATTCCGGCCACATCGAACGGGCAGCGTTGCTGCGCCCGATGCCGGTGCTCGACGACGTGCCCCCGGCCGATCTGTCCAAAGCGCGCGTGCTGATCATCGCCGGCGCAGATGACCTGACCTACGCGCCCTTCGCGCCGGCGTTGGTCGCATTGTTCGAATCGCATGGCGCCGCGGTCGAGGCCCACACCATCGGCTCCGGCCATGAAATCGGCGACCGGGATGCTGAAATCGTCAGGCAGTGGCTGGCGGGCCCGGCAGCCGCCATCGCGCAGGCGAATTGATGAGTCCGTCGCCCTATGCCCGCCCCATCCGGTTCCAGGCATCCAGCCCGGCGATCTTGTAGGCTTCGGCCAGCGTCGGATAGTTGAAGGTGTTGTTGACGAAGAAATCGACGGTGCCACCGAGATTGATCACCGCCTGGCCGATATGGATCAGTTCGGTTGCGCCCTCGCCGACGATATGCGCGCCGAGCAACCGGCGTGTTTCGATCGAGAACAGAAGCTTCAGGAAGCCGGTGTTGACGCCCATAATATGGCCGCGCGAGGTTTCGCGGAAGCGCGCCACGCCGACCTCATAGGCGCCGCCGCCCTCGCGCACCTGCTCCTCGGACTGGCCGACGGTCGAGATTTCCGGCACGGCGTAGATGCCGTAGGGAAAGGTTTCCGGCGGCGGTGGCAACGGCACGCCGAAGGCATGGCAGGCGGCCACCCTGCCCTGCTCCATCGAGGTCGAGGCGAGGCTCGGAAAGCCGATGACGTCACCGGCGGCATAGATGTTCGGCGCACTGGTCCGGAAGCTCTGCGGGTCGACCTTGATGCGGCCCCGGGAGTCGGCCTCGATGCCGACCACATCGAGGCCGAGCGCGCCGACATTGCCGGTGCGCCCCGCCGCATAAAGCACCATCTCCGAGCGTATGCTGCGGCCGTCGGCAAGCGTCACCTCGGCATAGTCTGGTTTCGAGGCGATCTCCTTGATCGCACTGCCGAGCCGGATCGTCATGCCGCGGTCGCGCATCTGATGGATGAAATCGTCGACGATCTCACGGTCGACGAAATCGAGGATGCTGTCGCGCGGCTCGACCAGCGTCACCGGCACGTCGAGCGCCGAAAAGATCGTCGCGTATTCGACGCCGATGACGCCGGCGCCGATCACCGTTAGCGTCCGCGGCAGGCGCTCGAGTTCCAGCATTTCGTCGCTGTCGAAGACACGGATCTTGTCGAAGGGCACGTCGCGCGGCCGGTGCGGGCGGGTGCCGACCGCGATCAGCGCATGCGCAAAACCGACCTCGCTGTAGTCGCCGGTGTCCGTCGTCAGGCTGGCTCTGTTGGGACCGAGAAACTTGACTGTGGCGCGCGCGCTCTTGACCGTGTTGCGCATGAACTGGTGCTGCAGCACCTCGACCTCGTGATCGAGCGTCTTGTGCAGGCGTTCGATCAGATCACCGACCGATATATCCTGCTTGACCCGGTAGCCGCGCCCGTAGAAGCCGCGCTCGCGCCAGCCCGAGAGGTTGAGCACGGTTTCCCGCAGGGTCTTCGACGGGATGGTGCCGGTATGCACGGACACGCCGCCAAGGCGCCGGCCCCTGTCGGCCACCAGCACGGATTTGCCGAGCTTGGCCGACTGCACCGCGGCGCGGCGCCCTGAGGGCCCGCTGCCGATGACCAGCATGTCGTAGTCCATATTGGCCCTGTCCCTCGCCCCTTGGGCGCATTTGCCGTATTTGTTGCGCTGCAGCAAACTAACGTCATCCGTGCTGCAAATTCAACCGATCCAGTCTACATTCGGCGTTGCCTCCGGTAGCAGGGCCGAAAAAAGGCTCGATCTTGATTCCGCCGCAGGACTTCACCATTTCAACACCAGGCGGTCCGCACCCTATGCCGGGCCTGATTGCGAGGAAATGACATGAACGCGCGCGTTCTCGACGGCGAAATCAGCAGGCTCGATGATGTCAGGGCCTATGATGGCGTGCGCACGCGGCGTGTCCTCGCCTTCATCATCGATTATTGCATCGTCGCGCTGCTCACCATTCCGTTCGCGATCCTGGTGTTCTTCCTCGGGATTTTGACGCTTGGCCTTGGCTGGATGCTGTTTTCCATCCTCGTGCCGGCCGTCGCCATCCTTTACATCTGGAACACGCTCGGCAGCGCCGACCAGGCCACGACGGGCATGAAGATGATGGGGATCCGGCTCGACCGTCTGGACGGCACCCGTATCGACGGGCTGACGGCGGTGGTGCATTCGGTTCTGTTCTGGGCCGGCAACGTCATCCTGACGCCGCTGGTCCTTGTGGTGTCGCTGTTTGCCGACCGCAAGCGCACGCTGCACGACCTGCTGCTCGGCACGGTGGTCAGCCGCAGTGACCGCTGAAACAGCTTTTCACCAGTCCCAGCGAGCATTTATGTGCAAAGTGAAGGCGTCCGGTAGCCACACTTTCACAATCCTGTTGAATTTTTCGCCGTGCGCGCCAAAGGTATGATGATTCGCAGGAGTGTTTCCAAGGGTCGATGACGCAGCATCCAACCCAGTCGCCGCAGTTCTTCCTGACCGCGCCGTCGCCATGCCCGTATCTTGAGGGCCAGTTCGAGCGCAAGGTGTTCACGCATCTGGTCGGCGACAAGGCATCGGAGATGAACGACCTGTTGACGCAAGGCGGCTTCCGGCGATCGCAGAACATCGCTTACCGGCCGGCCTGCGAGACTTGCCGCGCCTGCGTTTCGGTGCGCATCCTGGCGCAGGAATTCACTGCCAGCCGCAATATGAAGCGGGTGATACAGCACAATTCAGACCTCATCGGCGCGATGCACGACGCGCAACCGTCGACCGAGCAGTATTCGCTGTTCCGCAGCTATCTCGATGCCCGCCATCGCCGCGGCGGCATGTCCGACATGACGGTGCTCGACTACGCCATGATGGTCGAGGACACGCATGTCGACACCAAGGTCATCGAATACCGGCGCCGCGGCCCCGACAGCTTTATCACCGGCAAGGGCCAGGGCGAGCTGATCGCAGTCGCCCTCACCGACAAGATGGCCGATGGCCTATCGATGGTCTATTCCTACTTCAACCCGGACTTCGAGGACCGCTCGCTCGGCACCTTCATGATCCTCGACCACATCGCTCGCGCCAGGGCGATGGGCTTGCCCCATGTCTATCTTGGCTACTGGGTCAACGGCTCGCGCAAGATGAACTATAAGATGCGCTTCATGCCGCAGGAGCATCTCGGCCCGAAAGGCTGGGAACGCTACGACCACGAAGCGGTTTCGCGCTGATCCGCTCTTTCGCCAACCATCCTTAAACTGCTTCAAGGAGGATGCTTCTGGTTTTCGGCTGTCTGGCTGAAACGCCAGACGCTGGGCCAATTTTGCGCCTGCCTCCAAATTCATTGCGGGAACTGCCATGTCGTCCCACAACGATCATCAAAAAGGCCTTCTCATCACCGCCATCGGCGGGCTGACGCTGACCATCGACATTCCATTGATCCGGCTCGCCGACGGCGGCGCATGGACGATCCTCCTGCTGCGCACCGGCACCACCCTGGTCGCGGCGCTGATCATCTGGGCTGTGTGGCGCTCGCTGAGCCGTAACGCGCCCCAGCTCATCCCCGGCTGGTCAGGGCTCGTCGTCGCCCTGTGCTACGGCCTGACCTCGGTTACCTTCGTCATCAGTATCTATCACACCACGACCGCCAACCTGGTCTTCATCCTGGCCTTCAACACCGTGTTCGCGGCGCTGCTGTCCTGGCTGTTCCTGAAGGAGCGACCGCGACTGGTCACCGTGATGGCGATGCTGGCCATGATCGTCGGCGTCGCGATCATCGTCGGCGATTCGATCGGCACCGGCCACCTGTTCGGTGACCTCATGGCGCTGTGCTCGGCTTTCTTCATCGCGCTGGCCATCACCATCTCGCGCGCCAGCGGCAAGGACATGGGGTTCGCTTCGCTGATCGGCGTGATCCTGCCCCTGGCCGTCGCGGTGTTCATGGTTTCGGGCGAAGGGTTTCAGGTAAACGCGCCATGGTGGATCATCTTCAACGGCGCCGTCATCATGCCGATCTCGTTCTTCTGCCTCGCCAACGGACCGAAATATATTTCGGGACCGGAAGTGGCGATGTTCTATCTGCTCGAAACCGTGCTGGCGCCGGTCTGGATGTGGATGATCTTTGCCGAGACGCCGTCGCGCAACAGCCTGATCGGCGGCGCGATCCTGATCGTCACGCTGGTTGTCCATTCTCTATGGCAGCTGCTTGAGGGGCGAAAACGCCGCGCCAGCCTTGCAGTCCGTCACCCGGCCTGAGACTTCTTCTCGGCAACGATTTCGATTTGCGGCGGCGCCCCTTCGAGTTCCGCCGGCGCTGCGGGGGCAAGCTCGTCGGCCAATTCCACCTCGCGCAGCCATTCGCGCCAGATCGCGACCAGCAACGCCATCAGCACCGGACCGATGAACAGGCCAAGAAAGCCCATCGTCTTGACGCCGCCGACCAGGCCGAAAAAGGTCGGCAGGAACGGCAGCTTTATCGGGCCGCCGACCAGCTTCGGCCGCAATGTCTTGTCGACGATGAACAGTTCGACGCTTCCCCAGATGAACAGCGCCAAACCGGCCATCGGCGAGCCGCTGGCGGCGAGATAGATCGAAACAAGCGTGAAGGACAGCGGTGCGCCGCCGGGGATCAGCGCCATGATGCCGGTCAGGGCGCCCAGCGTCACCGGCGACGGCACGCCGGCCAGCCAGTAGGCCACGCCCAGCACCACCCCCTCGCCGATGGCGATAATGGTCATGCCGGTCACCGTCGAGGAAATCGTCGCCGGCACGACGCGTGAAATCCGCTCCCACCTGGTCGGCAGGATGCGTTCGCCGAGACGGTCGACCTGGCCGGCGAAATGCTCGCCGTCGCGATAGGCAAAGAACAGCGCGATCATCATGAACAGCAGCGCCAGCAGAAGGCCGAAGGCGCTGCCGCCGGCGGCCAGCACGCCGCGGTAGATGCTGCCGATGTTGGCGCCGCTGATCAGCTGGATCAGTTCGCCGATGCCGCCGGGATGGCCGAGATTGCGCGTCCACTGCTCGTTCAGCCAGTCGCCGACCACCGGCAGCGTGGCGATCCAGTGCGGCGTCACCGCGCCATGGCGGTTGGTCTCGATCGCCCAGCCAACCCATTCGCGGACTTCGTTGCTGGCGTAGGCGCCGGCGAGCGCGATCGGAACCACCAGGAAGGTCAGGATGAACAGGATCGCCAATGTCGCGGCGACCGTGCGGTTGCCGCCGACGGCAGCAAGCAACCGCCGATAGAGCGGCCAGCTGGCAAAGGCGATGACCAGAGCAGCCAGCACCGGGACCAGGAAACCATGAAAGAAATAGACCCCGGCGGCAACGATCAGCACCAGGAGCCACCGCGCCGCCGACAGCGGCGGAATGACCGCGGATCTGACCGGCGTCGACAGGCCGAAGAGGCGCTGCTGCCCTTCCGGCTTCCGAACCCTCGTTTCCTTCAAGTGCCCATTTCTCCCAAACGCGTGTGTCCGCGCTCTATGTAGCGATGCTTATGCACCATGATAGTGCAGCAATCGTGACGACATTCCAAATGCTGCTAATCTCCCTCCTCGAGGGGGAGACGTCGCCGAAGGCGACAGAGGGGGTCGCCGCGCGTGAAGCTCCAGCCTCCTCTGTCGCAATAAGAGGTCGCGTCGCGCCTGAACGTTCCGACCCCCTCTGTCGCCTTCGGCGACATCTCCCCCTCAAGGGGGGAGATTAACTAAATTTCCCCGTCCTCGGGAATCCCTTCGGCACCATGCGTCCGGCCGAGGCTCGGGCGCCAATCCATTCGACCAGCTCTTCACGTGATTTGATGAAGGTGCGGTCGGCAGAATCCTGCCAGGAGAGACCGCTTGCGAGCGTGAAGGTCTTGAGGTCGAGGACGCCGCCATCCTTGTATTTCTGCAGGCGAACGCCCTTGCCGCGCCCCATCTCCGGGATTTCGGCGAGCGGGAAGACCAGCATCTTGCGGTTCTCGCCGACGATGGCGAGATGGTCACCGGCGACCGGCATACAGCGTTGGGCCTCGTCGGGCGCCTTGACATTCATCACCTGCTTGCCCTTGCGGGTGTTGGCGACGACTTCCTCTTCCGGCACGATGAAGCCGTTACCGTCGTGCGACACCAACAGCAGCTTGCGCTTGGGATCATGGACAAAGGCGGTGACGATGTCCTGGTCGTTGTCCATGTCGACGATGATGCGGATCGGTTCGCCATGGCCGCGCCCGCCCGGCAGCCGGTCGGCGCCGATCGTGTAGAACTTGCCGCCGGTGGTGAAGACCAGCACCTTATCGGTGGTCTGGGCATGGAAGGCCAGCTTGAGGCTGTCGCCCTCCTTGAAGGTCAGCAACGAATGGTCGATCAGATGACCTTTCATCGCCCTGAGCCAGCCCTTTTCCGAAACGACCACGGTGACCGGCTCGCGCTCGATCATGGCATGGGCGATGTCGGTCAGGTCATGTTCGGGTGCGTCGGCAAACTGGGTGCGGCGCTTGCCGAGCGCGGTTTCCGGTCCGAATTTCTCGCGGATGCTGGAGACCTCCCACTTGATCATCGACCACTGCCGGGCGTCGGACGCGAGCAGCGCCTCGATCTGCTTCTTCTCGGTGGTGAGACCGTCGAATTCCTTGCGGATCTCGAATTCCTCGAGCTTGCGCAGGGCACGCAGCCGCATGTTGAGGATGGCTTCGGCCTGGTTGTCGGTGAGCGACCAGCGCGCCATCATCACTTGCTTGGGCTCGTCCTCCTCGCGGATGATCCTGATCACCTCGTCGATGTTGAGATAGGCGATCAGATAGCCGGCGAGGATCTCCAGCCGCCTTTCGATCTCGCCGAGGCGATGCCTGGAGCGGCGGATCAGCACCTCGCGGCGGTGCTCCAGCCATTCCTTGAGCACGCCTTTCAGCGACAGCACGTTGGGTATCTTGCCGCGCGACAGGACGTTCATGTTGAGCGGAAAGCGGCTTTCGAGCTCGGTCAGCTTGAACAGCGATTCCATCAGGATGCCGGGATCGACCGAACGGCTCTTCGGCACCAGCACGACGCGGACGTCTTCGGCACTCTCGTCGCGGATGTCCTCGAGCAGCGGCAATTTGCGCGCCATCAGCAGCTCGGCGATCTTTTCGATCAGCCGCGCCTTCTGGACGCCATAGGGGATTTCGGTGACGACGATGCTCCAGGTGCCCCTGCCCTGGTCCTCCTGGCTCCATTTCGCCCTGACGCGGAAACCACCGCGACCGGTCTCATAGGCTTCGAGGATCGAAGCGCGGCTGTCGACGATGATGCCGCCGGTCGGGAAATCCGGGCCTTGGACGAAATCCATCAACGCCGTCACCGGCGCATTGGGGTGCTCGATCAGGTGCAGGGCGGCGTCGCAGAGCTCGGCGGCATTGTGCGGCGGGATCGAGGTCGCCATGCCGACGGCGATGCCGGACGAGCCGTTGGCGAGCAGGTTGGGGAAGGCGCCGGGCAGCACGACCGGCTCCTCGTCCTCCTCATTGTAGGTCGGCCGGTAGTCGACCGCATCCTCGGTGATGCCGGACAGCAGCTCGGTCGCCACCTCGGTCATGCGCGCTTCGGTGTAGCGCATGGCGGCGGCGTTATCGCCGTCGATATTGCCGAAATTGCCCTGGCCGTCGACCAGGGGATAGCGCACCGAAAAATCCTGCGCCAGCCGCACCAGCGCGTCGTAGATCGACTGGTCGCCATGCGGATGGAACTTGCCCATCACCTCGCCGACGATGCGGGCGCATTTGGCGAAGCCCTGGTCGGGGTTGAGCCTGAGCAACCGCATGGCATGCATGATGCGGCGATGGACCGGCTTCAGCCCGTCGCGCACATCCGGCAGCGCCCGGTGCATGATGGTCGACAGCGCATAGGCGAGATAGCGCTCTTCCAGCGCTTTCTTCAGATCGACCGGCTCGATGTTGTCGCCACCGCCATCGCCAGGCGGCAAAAGCCTTTTTCCCATAGGTTGGGACTAGCCGAGCGGGTGATTCGCGGCAAGAGGCGCCTGAATGGGGCAGCCTCTTGCGCAATACGAACTGGATGCCAGCAACATCACTCGGTTACATCCCGCTTCTATGGCAATGGATCGGATTTGCCTTTCGCCGTGGTTTTCGACCATTGTGCGGCGGAACGCCTTTTTCCCGTCCAGTTCGTCACGGAAGGGTGACGGCGCAACAAATTGAAAAATCTTCAGCACACTCTCAGGGAACCGCGATGACGATCAGACGCTCGACACTCAACAAACTCGCTTTTTCGACCTTGCTGCTGACGCTGCCGCTGAATGCGGCCCTCGCGCAGGATGCGGCGGTCGCCGACCGGCTGAAGGCGGCTCTCGCCGCGCAGGGCGTCGACATCTCCTGGACCGGGGTGACGGGCGATGCCTCCAGCATGGTGCTGCAGGGCGTGGCCCTCAAACCGGCGGCCGAAAAGGAAGCGCTCAAGATCGGCGACATCAAGCTCGAAGGCGTGACCGAAGCCAATGGCGGTTATGAAATCGAAACCGTCTCGACTTCGGCATTCCAGCACAGCGAAAACGGCGTCACGCTCGACCTCAGCCCCTTCATCATCCACGACATGACGGTTCCGGCCGACGGCGCCACAGGCCCGCTCGGTTCAATGATGATGTATGAATCGGCCGAGCTCGACAACATGACGGTCAAGATCGCCGACAAGACCGCCTTCTCGATGGACGGGCTCGCCATCGAAATCACCCCGCCGGACGACGGCAAGGCGATGGCGTTTTCCGGCACCACCGAAAAGTTCAATGCCGACCTGACGCTGGTCGAGGACCCGAAATCCAAGGAGGTGATCAACGCGCTTGGTTACCAGAACATCACCGGAAACCTTGCGATGGAGGGCACCTGGCAGCCTGCGGACGGCAAGATGGAGCTGTCGAAGTACGACATCGCTGTCGACAATGCCGGAACGCTCGGCATGACCTTCGGTTTCGGCGGCTACACGCTCGACGTCATCAAGTCGCTGCAGGAGATGCAGAAGAAGATGGCGGCGCAGCCCGAAGGCGCCGACAATTCGGCGCAAGGCATGGCCATGCTTGGCGTTTTGCAGCAGCTTTCGTTCAACAGCGCTTCGATCCGCTTTGACGACGATTCTCTGACCAACAAGGTGCTGGACTATGTCGGCAAGCAGCAAGGCATGTCCGGCAAGGACGTCGCCAACCAGGCCAAGGCGGTCGTGCCTTTCGGCATGGCGCAGCTCAACAATCCGGAATTGACGGCGCAGGTGTCGGCTGCGGTCGGCAAATATCTCGACGATCCGCAGAGCATTGAGATCCTGGCCGAGCCGCCGGCAGCGGTGCCGTTCGCGCTGATCATGGCAGGCGCCATGTCCAACCCGGCGGACCTGACGAAGACGCTTGGCGTGACGGTCAAGGCGAACGAAGACTGATTGGGGCGGGGCGTCAGCGCCGCCCCTCATCCGCTTAACGGCACCTTCTCCCCGTAAGTGACGGGGAGAAGGGAAATGGCCGCGACGTTGGCGCCTGTCTTGCAACGCTGGCAGTTGGCGAAATCATTTGTGACAGTGTCTTTCTCCCCGTCACTATACCGGGAGAAATGCCCTGCAGGGCAATGAGGGGCAGCGCAAAACGACAGCGTTTAGAGTCGGTTGCGGGAGGTTATTAACCCTCTTTCTTGGTCACTGCGACGCGCAGCGACAATTCGCGAAGCTGTTGCGGGCTGGCTTCCGCCGGCGCGCTCATCAGCAGATCATAGGCCTGCTGGTTCATCGGGAACATCGTCACTTCACGCAGGTTCCTGGCGCCGACCAGCAGCATGACGACGCGGTCGATGCCGGCCGCCATGCCGCCATGCGGCGGTGCGCCGTACTGGAAGGCGCGGTAGAGACCGCCGAAGCGCTCCTCGACCGTCTCGCGGTTGAGCCCGACAGTCTCGAATGCCTTGACCATGGTTTCCGGCAGATGGTTGCGGATGCCTCCGCTGGCGATTTCGAAACCATTGCAGACCATGTCATACTGGAACGCTTTGATGCCGAGCAGATCCTCACCGTTGAGCGCATCGATGCCGCCCTGCGGCATCGAGAACGGGTTGTGGGCGAAATCGATTTTTTTCTCGTCCTCGTTCCATTCGAAGAAGGGAAAGTCGACGATCCAGCACAGTTCGAAACGGTCGCGATCGACCAGGTTCAGTTCCTCGCCGGCGCGGGTGCGCGCCGCGCCCGCGAAAGAGACGAACTTTTTCGGGTCGCCGGCGACGAAAAAGGCGGCGTCGCCATCGGCAAGGCCGAGTTGGAGGCGGATTGCCTCGGTGCGCTCCTCGCCGATGTTCTTGGCGAGCGGACCGGCGCCTTCGAGCTTTTCGCCCTCCTTGCGCCAGAAGATGTAGCCGAGGCCCGGCTGGCCCTCGCCTTGCGCCCAGGAATTCATCCGGTCGCAGAAAGCGCGGGAACCACCGGTCCTGGCCGGAATGGCCCAGACCTCGGCCTTCGGGTCGTTGGCAAGGATGTTGGCGAACACCTTGAAGCCGGACTCGCGGAAATGTTCGGAGACCGCCTGCATCTCGATCGGGTTGCGCAGGTCCGGCTTGTCGGTGCCGTATTTGCGCATGGCGACGTCATAGGCGATGCGCGGAAACTCCTGCGTCACCGGCTTGCCGGCGGCAAAGGTCTCGAACACGCCCCGCATCACCGGCTCCATTGTCGCCAGAACGTCGTCCTGCTCGACGAAGCTCATCTCCAGGTCGAGCTGGTAGAATTCACCCGGCAGCCGGTCGGCGCGCGGGTCCTCGTCGCGGAAGCAAGGCGCTATCTGGAAGTAACGGTCGAAGCCCGACACCATGATCAATTGCTTGTATATTTGCGGCGCCTGCGGCAGCGCGTAGAAGGTGCCGGGATGGATACGTGACGGCACCAGGAAATCGCGCGCCCCTTCGGGCGACGAAGCGGTCAGGATCGGCGTCGAGAATTCGGTGAAGCCGACCTCGCCCATGCGCTTGCGCATCTCGGCGATGATCTTCGTGCGCGCCACGATGTTCTTGTGCAGCGTGTCGCGGCGCAAATCGAGGAAGCGGTATTTGAGACGGATGTCCTCGGGATAGTCCGGCTCGCCGAACACCGGCAGCGGCAGTTCCTTGGCCGCCGACAGCACTTCGATCTCGCGCGCGAAAACCTCGATTTCGCCGGTCGGCAAATTGGCGTTCGCGGTCTCGGCCAGACGGGCCTTGACCTCGCCGTCGACGCGGACGACCCATTCGCCGCGCACGGTCTCGGCAATCCTGAAAGCCGGCGAATCCGGGTCGGCGACGATCTGCGTCAGGCCATAGTGGTCGCGCAAATCGATGAACAGCAGGCCGCCGTGATCGCGTACGCGATGCACCCAGCCCGAAAGGCGAACGGAAGAGCCGACGTCGCTTTTCCTCAACTGGGCACAGGTATGGCTGCGGTAACGATGCATTGTCATGGGTAAGTCCGGATGTCTGATTGCGGCCAAGGCATGATGGCCCGGCCCGAAAATTTGCGCGAAAAGCACATGAGAGGCCGCCTTTGTCAAGGCAGGCGTCGCCCGGGCAGCATCTTGATTCGAACTTCGGCATTCGTCCGTGGCTGTGTGAAAACTCCGCACCACAGTCAAAGTGTAGAATTTCCTCCGCCTGATCGTGATCAGCGTGGCCGAGCCGTGTACAATGGCCGTCACATTGGCGGGAGGACTACCATGCGCATTCGCACATTGACTGTCCTGGTGATGCTGCTTGTCGGCACCTGCGCATTTGCACACGCACAGACAAAGCCGATGTCCATCGAGGTGTTTCCTTTCGAATTGGAAGACAAGAGCGCTGGCGCAGGCATAATTCCGCCGGATGAACATGATAGGCGCTATCTGTCCGAGTCGGCACAAATGGCGAAGGACATGCTCTCCCAGTCAGGGCGTTTTACAGTGCTTGATGTGCCAGCCGGGGATGAGCAGGCGGTGGCGCCGCACGGATTGCGCAATTGCGGCGGCTGTGAAAGCAAGATCGCCAAAGAGCACGGCGCGTCTCTTGCCTTGCTGGGCGTCGTAACGCGCGTCAGCCGAACAGAGCATACGATGTTCATTCGCATCCTCGACGCTGATACCGGGCAACCTGTTTCGCAGGGTTTTACCGATCTGCGGATGGGTGCGAATTACGCGTGGCCCCGCTCCGTCAAATGGCTGATGACAAACAGAATTCTTCGGTAGGGCGGCAAGCCACCCGAGTGCGCCATCGGCAGCGCGAAGGATTCCCAGCTAAAATCAAACTGATACGTTGATAGTCGGCGCTGGCCTGCTAACCGCCGGCAATTGCCGCTGGCATTGACGTGGGCGATGGTTCAAGAAGGATCAACGACAGGCCCTCCTTCATGTCCTCCATGCGCCCGCTGATCCCGCTCCTTATTGCCGCCGGCATCCTGCTCGGCGGCAACGGCCTGCAGAGCACCTTGATCGCATTGCGCGGGGCGCAGGAGGGGTTTTCGGCCTCGACCATCGGCTTGATGGGGACGTTCTATTTCGCCGGCTTCCTGCTCGGCTGCCTCGCCGTCACCCACATCATGAAGGCCGTCGGCCATGTCCGCGCGTTTTCCGCGCTGGCGGCGATCGCTTCGGCCGGGACATTGCTTTTGGTGCTGGTCGTCGACCCGGTCATGTGGTGCGCGTTGCGTCTCGCCGGCGGCTTCTGCTTCGCCGGCCTGTTCACCATCATGGAAGCCTGGCTCAATTCCGGGGCCGCCAACAAGGACCGCGCGCGGGTGCTGGCCATCTACCGGATGGTCGACATCGGTTCGGTCACCGGCGCACAGTTCCTGATCCCGATCGTCGGCGCCGGCGGTTTCGCCATCTTCGCCGTCATGTCGATCATGATCACGCTCTCGCTGGTGCCGGTGTCGCTCGGCGATCGCTCCAACCCGACCCCGCCCGAAGACGTCAAGCTCGACCTCGCCCGCGTCTGGCGGATCTCGCCGCTCGGCTGCTTCGGCTGCATTGCCGTCGGCGTCACCAACAGCGCTTTTCGCACCTTGTCGCCGGTCTATGCCGAACAGATCGGCATGTCGGTCACCGACGTCGTCACCTTCGTCAGCGTCGGCATATTCGGCGGCGCCATCATCCAATATCCGCTCGGCTATCTGTCCGACCGCTGGGACCGTCGTTCGGTGCTGCTGATAACGACGTGCTGCGCGCTGCTGGCGTCGCTGGCGCTGGTGTTCTGGGCGCGCAGCGATCCGTCCCTCAACTTCGTGATCGTCTTCATCTTCGGCTGCTTCGCCATGCCGCTCTATTCGCTGTCGGCGGCGCACTCCAACGACCGCGCCGACAAGGGCGAGTTCGTGCTGATCAACGCGGCGCTGATGCTGTTCTATTCCTTCGGCGCCATTGGCGGGCCGTTCGCCGCCTCGACGGCGATGCAGTATTTCGGGCCAAGCGCGCTGTTCGTGTTCACCGCCACAGTCTATGCCATCTTCGTCGTCGTCATCCTGTACCGGATGCAGGTGCGATCGGGCGTGCCGGCCGGCCATCGCAGTCGTTTCATCGGCCTTTTGCGCACATCGACGGTGTTCGCCCGGCTGGCCAAGCGCAACGATGATTCCGACGGGCCTGCCAGGCGATGATGACGGCCCGTCAGGTCTTGAAACCCCGACAGCGGCTTGACGAAAGCCCGCGCGGCTGAAATTGAAGGAGACCTTACACTTTGCCAAAAGCGATTTGATGCACGTCATCACCACCCAAAAAGAACTCGAGACCGCTCTCGCCACGTTCGAAAAGTCGGATTTCGTCACCGTCGACACCGAATTCATTCGCGAGACGACCTTTTGGCCGATTCTCTGCCTGATCCAGATGGCGGCGCCCGGGGTGACGGCGCTGATCGACCCGCTGTCACCCGATATCGACCTGAAGCCGTTCTTTAGGCTGATGGCCAACGAGGCGGTCGTCAAAGTCTTCCATGCGGCGCGCCAGGACATCGAAATCATCGTTCATCTCGGCGATCTGGTGCCGCATCCGGTGTTCGACACCCAGGTGGCGGCGATGGTTTGCGGCTTTGGCGACAGCGTCTCCTATGACCAGCTCGTCCAGAAGGTCACCGGCGCCCGGCTCGACAAGTCCTCACGTTTCACCGACTGGCGCCACCGGCCGCTTTCCGAGAAACAACTCGACTACGCGCTTGCCGATGTCACCCATCTGATCGAGGTCTACCAGCACCTCAGCGCCGAGTTGGTGCGGGAAAACCGCGCCCACTGGCTGAACGAGGAGATGGACGTGCTGACCGCACGCGAAACCTACGATCCGCATCCGGAGGACGCCTGGAAGCGGCTGAAGATGCGGCTGCGCAAGCCGCAGGAGCTGGCGATCGTGCAAGCGGTGGCGGCGTGGCGCGAGCGTGAGGCGCGCGAACGCGACGTGCCGCGCGGCCGGGTGCTCAAGGACGACGCCATCTACGAGGTGGCGCAGCAGGCGCCGCGCGATGCGGCAGCACTCGGCAAGCTGCGCACCACGCCGAAAGGCTGGGAACGCTCGGCGACGGCAACGGCGCTGCTTGGCGCGGTCAACAGCGCGCTTGCCTTGCCCAGGGAAGAGATGCCGAAGCTGCCGAAGAGTTTTCAGCCGCCCGAAGGCTCCAATGCCGCCGCTGAATTGCTGAAAGTGCTGTTGCGGATCGTCGCCGAAAAGGAGGGCGTCGCTTCGAAGGTGCTGGCCTCAAGCGACGACATCGACCGCATCGCCGCCGAGGGCGAGGACGCCGACGTGCCGGCCTTGCAAGGCTGGCGACGCGCCGTGTTCGGCGAGGCGGCGCTCAAACTGGTGCGCGGCGAGCTCGCCATCAAGTTCGACAAGCGCAAGATCGCGCTGTTCGATTTGTAGCATTCGCCAGACTTTCTCCCCTTGTGGGAGAAGGGCAGTCAGCGCTGTTTCTGAGCGGCCAGGTGGAAAACCGCGATGACGATCACCGGTATCGCCAGAAGCGCGAATTTGATGACGATCAGCGCCGAGGCGAAGGACAGCGAGTCCGGATTGGCCGACAGGAAATCGGACAGCATGCGGGCCACCGCGATGTTCTGCGCATAATCGGCAAGCGTGTAGGGCAGCACCAGGACGAGCGCGAACAGCGACTGGAGCTGGGCGGACAGAGCCCGGAAGTTCTTCAGCCGTCGCCCGGCGGCAAGGATCAGGCTGACCAATGTCAGCGACAGCAGCGCCGGGAACAGCAGGTCGAAGGTCAGGTAGTGCCAGACCAGGATGATCTCGCTGCCGCGACGCCCGAGTGCCGTCAGCCAGGCCATGCCCTCGTCCGGGGTGAACCCGGCAAAGCGCAAATCGAGCGACGGCAGGCCGCCGCTCAGCTGGCGGAAATAGAGGAACTCCATCGCCGTCATGGCGACGAAAACCCCCGCGCAGACAAAACAGAGCGCGGCAGCGTGGCGCGACAGCCTTAGCATCATTGCCGTCAGGCTTCGTGCGAACTGGTTAGGCTCCGCCGGGGTAATTCGGGCTTTCGCGGGTGATCGTGACGTCATGGGCGTGGCTTTCACGAAGTCCGGCGTTGGATATGCGTACAAAGGTGGCGCGGTCGCGGAAATCGGCAAGGTCGCGCCCGCCAACATAACCCATAGCGGCTTTCAGGCCGCCGGCAAGCTGGTGCAGCACGCCGGACACAGGTCCTTTGTAAGGCACCTGCCCTTCGATGCCTTCCGGCACCAGTTTCAGCGTGTCGCGAACCTCGGCCTGGAAATAGCGGTCGGCGGAGCCACGCGCCATGGCGCCGACCGAGCCCATGCCGCGATAGGCTTTGAACGAGCGGCCCTGGTGCAGATAGACTTCGCCCGGGCTCTCGTCGGTGCCGGCCAGCAGCGACCCGATCATGGCGGCACTGGCGCCGGCGGCGAGCGCCTTGGCGAGATCGCCGGAATATTTTATGCCGCCATCGGCGATGACGGAGACGCCCGATTTCTGCGCCGTCTCGACCGCCGACATGATCGCAGAAAGCTGCGGCATGCCGACGCCGGCGACGATGCGGGTGGTGCAGATGGAACCCGGCCCGATGCCGACCTTGACGGCATCGGCGCCGGCATCGATCAACGCCAGCGTGCCTTCTGAAGTGGCGACGTTGCCGGCCAGGATGCGGACCGAATTGGCCAGTTTCTTGGCCCGCGTCACCGCATCGAGCACGCGTTGCGAGTGACCATGCGCGGTGTCGATCACCAAAAGGTCGACGCCGGCGTCGATGAGCCGCTCGGCGCGCTCAAAACCGTCATCGCCGACGCTGGTGGCGGCCGCCGCGCGCAGGCGCCCCTGCACGTCCTTGGTGGCGTGCGGGTTGAGCTGCGACTTCTCGATGTCCTTGACGGTGATCAATCCGACGCAATTGCCGCCGCTATCGACCACGACCAGCTTCTCGATGCGGTGCTGGTGCAGGAGCCGCTTGGCCTCGTCCTGATCGACATTTTCCTTGACCGTGATCAGGTTCTCACGGGTCATCAGCTCGTAGACTTTCTGGCCCGGGTCGGAAGCGAAGCGCACGTCGCGGTTGGTCAGTATGCCGACCAGCCGTCCGACCGTGTGCCCGCCAGCGCCGCCATTCTCGACCACCGGAATGCCCGAGATGCTGTAGGTGCGCATCAGCCCCAGGGCGTCGGCGAGCGTCGCATCGGGGCCGATGGTGACGGGGTTCACCACCATGCCGGATTCGAATTTCTTGACTTGCCGCACCTGCTCGGCCTGCTCGGCCGGCGAGAAATTGCGGTGGATGACGCCGATGCCGCCGGCCTGGGCCATGGCGATGGCGAGACGCGCCTCGGTGACGGTATCCATGGCGGCGGACAGGATCGGCACGTTGAGGTCGATGTCGCCGGCAATGCGGGCGCGGATATCGGTTTCGCCGGGCATGACCTCGGAATGACCCGGCTGCAGCAGCACATCGTCAAAGGTCAGCGCCAATGCGCCCGTGGACGTTTCGATAATCTTTGCCATGGCCAGCCCTCGGAATGCATGAAAAGCGCTGGACCGGATGGACAGCGCCGACTCGTCTTCTTCCCTTTCAGGATTGGCGCTGGCTCGTAACACGTCCCGTCGCCGTTGAAAAGCCGATTGCTTGTGCACGACAGCGCTGCAACTCAGCTTAATGCCTTTCGCGGTGACGGATGGCGACCGGCATTCACCGCTGCTCTGCTCTGATTGACTGTTGCCTGGGCAGGCCGCGGGCAATCGCTTCAGGTTTGCGCCGCCCCTCACCTGCCTGCCGGCATCCTCTCCCCGTATAGTGACGGCGAGAGGGACGCCTTCGCTAAGGATTTCGCCAATCTCCAGCGTCGCAGAAAGAACGCCGAGGTCCGGACAGCCCCTTCTCCCCGTCACTATACGGGGAGAAGTGCCCGGCAGGGCGATGAGGGGCGGTGCCGACGTCGAGAATTGGCTGATTTGCGCCAGCGACCCGCCGCCGAGGCGTTTTTATTTGGGTGCCATTCTTTGCCGGCTTCGAGCATGCCCGCTGCCAGGTCGCACAAATGTGACAGCAAGTTAAGGCGACATCCAACGCAACCCGTGGTAACCGCCCTGCCTGTCGGCTTGCCCCGGTCGGCAACAATCGAATCCGGACGCGCTCCATGAACCGCACCATTCCGCTTATCCTGGCGGTCGCCCTTTTCATGGAAAACATGGATTCGACCGTTATCGCAACGTCGCTGCCGGCGATCGCCGTCGACCTCCAGACCAGCCCGGTGGCGCTCAAGCTGGCGCTGACCGCCTATCTGGTGTCGCTGGCGGTGTTCATTCCGATCAGCGGCTGGATGGCCGACCATTTTGGCGCCAAGGCCGTGTTTCGCGCCGCGATTGCCGTGTTCATCGTCGGATCGGTCGCTTGCGCGGTGTCGAATTCGCTGCCGGCCTTCGTGGTCTCACGCTTCCTGCAAGGCATTGGCGGCGCCATGATGACGCCAGTGGGACGCTTGGTGCTGGTGCGCGCCACGCCGAAGAGCGAGCTCGTCGCCGCGATGTCGTGGCTGACCGTTCCGGCATTGGTCGGGCCGCTCGTCGGGCCGCCGGTTGGCGGTTTCATCACCACCTATTTCAGCTGGCACTGGATCTTCCTGATCAACGTGCCGATCGGGCTGATCGGCATCTGGCTGGCCACGCGCTTCCTGCCGGAGACCGAAGCGGCGCCGACGCCGCCGCTCGATTTCATCGGCTTCGTGCTGAGCGGGCTGGCGGCATCGGGCATCGTTTTCGGCCTGTCGGTGGTCAGCCTGCCGGCCTTGCCGCCGATTGCCGGCTTCCTCACCGTGGCTGTCGGACTGATGTCGGCCGTGCTTTACCTCCTGCATGCGCGCCGCGCCAAAAATCCGCTGCTGGCGCTCGAACTGTTCCGCAACCAGGTGTTCCGCGCCTCGGTCCTCGGCGGCGGGCTGTTTCGCATCGGCATCGGCGCCGTGCCCTTCCTTTTGCCGCTGATGTTCCAGATCGGCTTCGGGCTGACGCCGTTCCAGTCGGGAATGATCACCTTCGTGGCGGCGATCGGCGCCATCGGCATGAAATTCGTCACCGCGCTGATCTTCCGGGTCGCCGGCTTCCGCCGCGTGCTGATCTTCGGCTCGCTGATCGCGGCGGCGTCGATTGCCATCAACGGCCTGCTGACGCCCGAGACGCCGTATCTGCTGATCCTCGCCGCCTTGCTCGCCGGCGGCTTCATCCGCTCGATGTTCTTCACCGGCATCAACGCGCTAGCCTATGCCGAGATTTCGACCGCCGACACCAGCAGGGCAACGCCGATCGCCGCAGTGTTCCAGCAACTGTCGATCGCGCTCGGCGTGGCGCTGGCCGGCGGCATTCTGGAAGTGTCGACGACAATTCATGGCGGGGCGCTGACGCTGAGCGACTTCCACATCGCGTTCTTCATTGTCGCGGCGGTGTCGGCCGCCGCATCGCTGTCATTCATGCGGCTGGCGCCCGATGCCGGCAACGCCGTATCGGGACATGGCGGGCTGACGGCGCCCAAGACGCTGGGGGTGTCTGGTCCGCAGGGCGGTTGAGGCTCTTCCCTTCTCCCACAAGGGGAGAAGGAAAAGGCGCTAGCCCTTAAAATCCTTCGCCAACAAATAAAGCTCCACCGACTCATCGCGCGAGGCCGGCGGTTTGACGTGGTGGACCGAGCGGAAGTTCTGCTTGAGCCTGGCGAGCAATTCGTTCTCGGCGCCGCCCTGGAAAGTCTTGGCGAGGAAATGGCCGCCCGGCTTCAGCACCGAGAGGGCGAAATCGGCGGCCACCTCGCACAGATACATGGTGCGGATGTGATCGGTCCGGCGATGGCCGGTGGTGGGTGCGGCCATGTCGGACAAAACGATGTCCGGTTGGCCGCCGAGCGTTTCGGCGAGCTTTTGCGGCGCCTGCGGGTCGAGAAAATCCATCAACAGCACCGGCGCGCCGGGCACCGCGTCCATTTCCAGATAGTCGATGCCGACGACATGCGGGTGTTCGGCCGTCGATTTCGTGCGCGCGGCGGCAACCTGGCACCAGCCGCCGGGAGCCGCGCCAAGGTCGATGACCTTCATGCCGGGTTTGAGCAGATGGTGCTTATCGTCGATCTCGATCAGCTTGTAGGCCGCGCGCGAGCGGTAGCCGTCGGCCTTGGAGCGCTGGACATAGGGATCGTTGATGTGGCGCTGCAGCCAGCGGCGCGACGATTCCTTCAGGCCGCTTTTCTTCTTGATCCGCGTCTTCAGCACGCGAATGCCGGCAGAGCCTGGTTTTTCCGGTTTCCTGGTCATTGCCTGACTTCTTGTTTGAGCATGATATTTTCCGAAAACCGGTTGCCACTTTTCGCTGACGCGATCCTGCGGTTCGGGATCATGCATTCTGGTCTGAGCATGATCTTTTCCGAAAACCGGCCGCCACTTTTCGGGATCATGCTCTGCCCCGCCCATTGTTTCGCCAGACACCGTCGTCGGCCATCAATTCGCTCAATATGCCCTCGCGCAGGCCGCGGTCGGCGACGCGCAGCCGCTCCGACGGCCACACCGCGCGGATCGCTTCCAGGATGGCGCAGCCGGCCAGCACCAGATCGGCGCGATCGGCGCCGATGCAGGGATTGGCGACGCGCTGCTGAAAATCCCAGCCGACCAGTTTTTCGACCATGCGGTCGACGCTGTCGCGGTCCATCCACAGCCCGTCGACGCGGCGGCGGTCGTAGCGGTCCAGGTCGAGGTGGACGCCGGCCAGCGTCGTCACCGTGCCCGAGGTGCCGAGCAGGTGGAATTTCGGGCTGGCGAGCACATGGCTCAGCCGGTCGCGCCCGTCGAAGGCGTGCAGGCGCACTGCCACATCCTCGACCATGGCGGCAAAGATCTCACGGGTGACGGCGCGGCCGCCAAAACGCTCGGCCAGCGAGACGACGCCGACCGGCAGCGACGTCCAGGAGACGATGTGGTTGGCGAGCCTCGGCGAGCGGTGGCCGGTGAGATCGATCAGCGCGATTTCCGAGGAGCCGCCGCCGATGTCGAACAGGACGACGCCTTGCGTGTCGCGGTCGACCAGCGAGCCGCAGCCCGACACCGCCAGCCGCGCTTCGGTCTGGCGGTCGATGATCTCGAGTTTCAACCCCGCCTCGCGCTCGACGCGGTCGAGGAACTCGGCGCCGTTGGCGGCCGTGCGGCAGGCTTCGGTGGCGATCAGCCGGGCCTTCCTGATCTTGCGGCCGCGCAATTTGTCACCGCAGATTTTTAGCGCCTCGACCGCACGGTCCATCGCCGGCTGCCCGAGCCGGCCATTGGCGGTGAGGCCCTCACCCAGCCTGACGATGCGCGAGAAAGCGTCGATGACGCGGAACTGGCCGTGGCGCGTCGGCACCGCCACCAGCAGCCGGCAATTGTTGGTGCCGAGATCGAGTGCCGCAAACACCGGCAGTTCCTGCAGCGGCGGGCGGCGAGCAGCCGGCTCCGGCCGGCCTGGCGCAACCAAAGGCAAGGGCGCGACGATCGCCGCGGGCGGGCGGCTGGCTGGAGCGCTGACAGCAGCCACCGCCACTCCGGCCGCAGCGAGGCGAACGTCGTCGCGCGCGAAAACCTTGCGGCCGCGCCGACGTTTGCGCCGCTTCCTGGTCTTGGCCTTCTGGCCATTCTGATGCTGGGACGCGTCGCCTGCCTGTCCGTGACCGGACCAAGGCTGCACCGGGCGGCCATTGTGCCGGCCGGCGGATGGGCTTGCCTGGCCCGAAGGCGGCGGCGAAGCCCTGGACACGCCCACTTCCGGCGCGCCGGCGCCGGTGTCGTGGTCTTCCACTTCAGTTCCTTCCGGCGCCGCGCGAACCGGAGACCGGACGCAGCAGGCGCTTTCATGTGTTCCAAGTTGCCACCAGACTAGCAGCGCCGGGCCGGATCACCAAGAGCGCAGGGGTCGAATTTGTCGGCGGCATTGTCTCGCCGCTCCGCTCGGCCCGATGATGGCGGGACAGAGGGGGGCGCGAAGGATCGCCAGCCTTTCCTTCTCCCGCTGCAACGCGCCTTCGCAGTTGAATAGCCGGCTTCGATAAGGCATTTCTGAAATGGCGGGGATGAAACATTCGAAATCGCGGGCAGAGTTCCTGACGCGAACCGAACGGGCAACGGGGCTGCAACGCATGATCGTCACGCCATGAACTGGAGGCGTTATTTCTGGCCGGTCGTCGGCGTTGCGGCGGTCGTCTTCTCGCTATGGCTGCTGCTGCACGAACTGCGTGGCATCTCGCTCGACGACGTCTGGGACGGCATCGTCGCCATGCCTGCCCGCGGCTGGGTGCTCGCCGCTTTGAGCTCAGTCATCGCCTATGCGTCGCTGGCCGGCTACGATCACATCGCGCTCCTGCATATCGGCAAGAAAGTGTCGTGGCTGTTCGTCACCCTGTGCTCCTTCACCACCTACGCGCTGTCGCACAATATCGGCGGCTCGGTATTTTCAGGCGCGGTGATCCGCTACCGCGCTTACGGAACCAGGGGGCTGACCGGACAGGACGTCGGCATTCTGGTGGCGATCTGCTGGATCACCTTCGTGCTGTCGACGGTGTTGGTTTCAGGCATCGTGCTGGTGCTCGCACCGGAGATCGTCGACCGGTTTTCCGGCACGCCGCATCATCGGCTTTCGCAGGCGGCGGGGCTCGCGATGCTGCTCGTGGTGGCGGCCTATGTCTTCGGCAGCTGGCTGCATCTCAGGCCGCTGAAGATCGGAAGGTTCCAAGTCCATTATCCGGCGCTGCCGATCGTCGCGCGGCAATTGCTGATCGGCCCGATCGAGCTGCTGGCGGCGGCGGCGATCATCTTCTTCGCCCTGCCCGAAGCTGGCAATCCCGGATATTTCGTCGTGCTCGGCGTCTTCCTGGTGTCGTTCTCGGTCGCCCAGATCTCGCATGCGCCGGGCGGGCTCGGCGTGTTCGAGGTCGTCTTCCTGACCGGCCTGTCGCATATGGACCCGGTCGGCGTGCTGGCAGCACTGCTGGTGTTCCGGCTGTTCTACCTGATCATCCCGCTGGTGATGGCGCTCGGCGTCGTGCTGTATTTCGAGCACTCGCAGCTCGGGCGAAGGGAGAATTGAGGGGCGGCTTTGAACCACGCCCTTATGAAACGTGCCGATTAAAATGCCTTCGGCCGGCTTGACTATTTTCCGACGGCGGCTACAAGGCACGCGCGGCGCCATCGTCGCCCTGCCCGCGCGGTTTTCTGCGCCCTGCTGGGGAATAGGTTAACGGTAGACCCACGGACTCTGACTCCGTTAGTCCTGGTTCGAATCCAGGTTCCCCAGCCAAACAAAATCAAACACTTAGCTGCCATAATGGCGAAAAGCCATGTTGCTAGCACCAAATGCGTAGCAACATAAGTCCTTGATTTGTAAGGCTTGGGAATGAGCGGAGGCTGCGAATAGCAACATGGATAGCAACATGGGGGGCCTGTGGGGCACCTTCTCGGCCCGCGCCAACGGGTGCTAAATCGCCTGCTCGACTGTTTTGGGGGATTCGGATGCCAATACCATCTTTGCCGACTGACAATCTCTACAAGTTCATGACTACGCTGGGCGTCCTCTTGTTCGCTTTTTCGATGTGGAGTTGGATGGCGGTAAACGAGAAAGCCGGCGACACATTGACCAACATAGAAGCCACAAGGGATGCAATGGATGCGCGGGTTCAAACTTTTGAGAACCACTTCGACCAACTAGACAGGCGAGCCAATACGGCAAATTCCGATTTAGCCGAATTACAGCGGCGAGTTGATGAGCCAAATGCCAATCCGGCCGAATTAGAGCAGCGTGTCAATGCACTAAAGTCGGTCAACGCCGATTTAAGCAAGCATCTCGAAGGTATGCGGGCTGAGGGGGAGGCAATATTTGCTGAGTTGCAAAAGAACCTGAAGGAGTCGCAGATTGGAATGGCGAAGGTCAAGTCTGGGTTGGCCTCTGCATCGCTTTTCAAATTCGGTTACTGGTTTGGTCTGCTAGTTGCGTTGGTGGGTGGAGGGCTTTGGTACTGGAATTTTCAGCGGCATCAGGATTTGATTGTTCGGCGGCAGGCGACTGAATCTGAGTCAAAGAAGGCTGGCTAGTCTTCGCTCACAAACCAACAAAACCCCGCCGAAGCGGGGCCTTTGTCGTTGCGAGGCGGAACGGTCAGGCGGGCAGTAGCACCTCGCCCAAGATCATCAGGTCGCGCACCTCGCAATCGTCCAGACGGCGCACGCCGTAGACTTCTCCTAGTCGGCCCGCCCGTTGTCGGGTCATAACTCGCGATGGCATTGGCTGTTCACGGTGAGTGACCAGCGCTCCGATTTCAAATTGCCAGTCGGCGTCGATGCTGGCAGCGTTTACGTGGACGTTCATTTTTGCAAGTCTCCAGGTTTCGGCTCTCACAAAGCCAAGCCGGAAGAGGCACCGGCAGCCGGGGTGTGAGACGACCTGGAAATCGCCGGCAAGCTTTTAGGTCTCGACCTTGGACATAGCTATGCCACCCCGGCCAAGGTCTGGTCCGCCGCCGCGTCGACCATGTGCCCTTTTTTCCCTTGCAAGAAAGCATGGCCGAGAATCGGAATAAGCGCAACAGAATTGTTCGCTAAATAGCTGAAATCATTATGCGTTTTCGCCTTAAAACTCAAGCCGTGATATGCGAAAGCGCCTACTTGCTGATTGTGCTTGTGAATTCGCGGCGGCACCTTGTGCCAGCTCTGCGATGATGCTGCGCGCCCTATTGCGAACGCTCGACCGCAAAGGTTGGCGCGTCATCTCCCTTGCCGGCCTGGAGAAATTCAACGACAGCAGAAAGAAGTCGCTCGGCGACGATCCTATTCATCGCCAGTTCGATCGTGCCGGTGTCGGTCTCCAGTTCGAGGAGTCCGATCAAGGGCTCGGCCGATAGGAGTTGTTGAAACCGGATCTACTGGGCTTGCGTTTCATAGAGCCTCCATCGGGGGCGGTTAGATCGCCAAGCCTTCGTCATGGTGGACGATCGCATCTAGGATCACTTCGTAGACGCTCCCTATGTCTTCCTCGATCTCGACTTCGCCAATGCCTAGAGCTTTTGCATCCGCGAGCAGCTTCTGGACCGCTTCCCTGACTGAAATCACGTCCGCGCTCATAAGGCCATCGAGGTTGCTGCTCAGCCATTTGTGCAAGAAGTCCGTACCGCGGGTGCTCATTCCGTCACAAGCTGGCGGAGCGCTTTAAGTTCCTTCGTCCTGAACCCTCGACATTATTGTAGCCGTAGGGGTCGATCGGTCTCGATGTTGACCGAAGGGTGAAACCAATGGAGAGACTAACGGTTTCCAGCAAAGGACGCGCGGCGTGGTATACCATCACTATCCGGGGAAACATTGGATACGCAGCCGCTCAGAGCCATCAAAATCAACACCAAAAATAGTCGCATCTTTCCCTCCGAATTGGGGGCACTTAGCACGGATGTCATGCTGGTGCCTGGCCGCCGACCGAAAGCGAGGCCCGTTCAGATTTATGGAGACCGACATTCCCCGGATGAACCCGGTTTCTGGCGACACAGTAGCCGTCATGGCCGCCCCAGGCAATGTTGAGCGCGGTGCGGGAGGGTATTCGCCTTGCGGTGCTGCCAACCGAGCCAAGCCTTCCCAGGCAGCTGTCCTGATGCTCTACGGTCCCGAGCCGGTCCATGAGGGCGAAGCGCTTGCGAAGGCCATAATTGAGACGGTCGAAAGGTTGACTCGATGACCCTAGCCGCCACTCATAGGCGCCGCATGCGGGCGCTCCCAATCGGCCGGTCGACCGTTCAGCAGATTCAGCGCCCGGGTTATGTCCCGGTGCAGTTGGTCGAGCACCTCCCAGTGCTCGCGAAATGGCTTCAGCGACAACTGCGCATCCCGCAGTTCCCGCTGTAGAAGCGAAGCCTGCCACTCGATTTTGGCAAGATGGAATTCGGAAATGGCTTCATGTCGGCGATAGCGTGGCATGCCGGATGATAGGAATATATTCCGCAGGCAGTCAACGGAAGAACACACAGGGAACAAAAACCTTGTGGGAAAAAGCAGCCACATCGGGCGGGAGAATTTGATTGCCTGTAGATTAGCCAGTGCTGGATGGGGTTTGCGGTGTCCCTAACAAGTGACAAGTTCCGCAAACCCCGGATGCCAGTTGGCTCCCCGGAGGCGGGAGGTGGCTGTAACCCACCTCCCGTTTCGGGTTTAGCCACGCTAACATTGGGCCGAAGTGGCATATTCCGCAACTGGATTTTGGCTGCCCGTCGCGGCTTCCACAGATCGTTCAGCGGCGCCCCGACGGAGCGGTGCCAAGACTAGGACCTAAGCCTCAATCCATTCCGCATCCCGCTTCATGGGCGACCCGACCAAGTCGGGCCAGCCGCCCTTCGTCTCAAAGGTCACTCCGCCAAGCTTGACCGTTGCTAACATCACAGTTCCGCCGACAGCCACAAGAGGCTTGCCGTCCCACATTAGGTCCTTGGTCCGAACCTCCTTGAAGAGGCGAACCCCGTGGTGGTGCAGGCCATACCGGAAATCATCCACATAAAAACCGGCAATGTCGAAATCGTCATTGGTGAGGACTGATGCGGCAAAGAATTCGGGTGCGTCGACCATTTGTCACGGCTCTGCGCCAAGCGAGTTTGAGCCTGCAGCAACCACATATTTTAGGCGCGGACCCGCTGTTTCCGACCAGCCAGCCAGGATGAAATCCTGATCCGCATCGAACGACACACCGGCAGCGCGGTCGCGGTGCAGCAACGTCTGGAAGGCTTCTACTGCGCCGTCGACTGCGAATGGCGCAAGTTGCGCTAGACGCAGGGCGTATTGCATGAAGGCCGTCATACCGCCGCGACCAACCATCACGAGAGGCAGGCTTCCGATTCTAACCATCTTGTTGGCAATTCCGTCGGCCGCAAGAGTCTCTCGACACCACAATCGCATCTCCGCAATCGTGGCCCGCGTGGCATCAACCTGCAACCGCGACCTCTCTACGTACACGTTATCGATTTACACGGGTCCATTGCCGTAACTCACTGCGACTAGCGTTTTCGAGGCGACTAGCGTTTTCGAGTTAGAAATCGGGCTTCCCGCATAAGTGACGGCCAGTCGGACCCCAGAAGAGCGATAAGCTCGCGAGCCTGCTCTTCGGTTATATTCGCCTCTTTAACCAAGCGCTGAACGACAGAGTCGTCAGGGGCCCCGCTGGGTGTTCTGTCCCTATCGTCAGCCATCGGAAAAAATCCTTAGGTAGCATAACGCGACCATTTGGACTGAGTTCCTCCACAATGACTTCCGCGATCACGGGATTACTCGGATCTCCCCAAGCTCGGTAGTATCAAGGCGGCGGACGCCAATCCGCTAGGCCGGCGCCCGACAAGGCAATCTACCCCAACGCCCCCCCAAGTGGCGCCGGCCACTTTCAGCCCCCTCGTTCGAAAGTTGGCTTCCAGTCGCGATTGCGCGCCCGCTGCTGGCTTTCGTAGTGAAGAACACCTGCCGTCGATCACCACCGGCAGCCTTGCAGTTTGAGCAGATAAAGAGCCCGACCAGGTCGTCGTGCATCGGGCCGTGGTCACGGCCGAGCCTGTCAATCAGCGCCTGGATGTCGAGCTTCGTCGATTTGCAGCACATCGGGTGCGCACAATTGACATAGATGGTCTCGCGGGCGGCCAGGGTGTCGGCGAGGGTCTTTTTGGGCATGGCGATCTCCGTTGAGGGCTCGCCGCAACGGGGAGGAATATAATCCTGAAAACGAGGGCGTCGGCAATAGGGGACGCCCACTCTTTGACATTGGGTTGATATTAGCTCAGGGGCCTCATTTCTTTCGGCCGGACTCTTTGCAACCTTCTCGCTATCGTGTGCGGCAACGGCGCGGCGTCTTGAAGCATCCGCTTCATCGGCTCGTTGCGTTTTTCGTCAGTGTGAGCACGATAATGGAACGTCCAAAATCCGTATCGGAGATGATCGAGCGCCACGACAGCGATTTTTACGAGCCGATAGGGCGCTTGATAATGCAGTTTGGATTTCTGGAATTCCATATCGATCATTGGCTGTCCGCGCTTGGCGCCGACCAACCGAAGCTGCGGAAAGCGAACAACTTGAATAACAAAATCACTCTGTATGGTCAGATCATCGACCAACACACCACCGAACCGAATGACCTTGCCGAGCGCGATCGCCTCGTCCAGCAGATGCGCGAACTCAACACGTTTCGCAATCGTGTCGTTCACGGTCCGTGGAGCGCATACCTCGGAGAAAAGAAGGCTTGGCAGAAACTCTCAGGCAACCGGCAAAATGCAACACACCAATTTTTTGAGGTGACTGCCGATGTAATTCGGGCGGCTGCTAGCGACCTCGCGAAAATCCAGGTAGAGGCGTCTCACTTTGCCTTTGGCTTTCTAGTACCGAAAAAGGCATAGCAACGAGCGTGGCAGGCGACGAAAGACTAACGGCTGGGTAGCTCTGGCTACTTGCGCACGATCCATTCCAGCAAGTCAGGATCGACGTCATCGCTCCCGGTAGAGTCGCTGATCAAAAGCGCGGCAACCGACCGCCATTTGTCTTCGGGGATATTCTCTTCGATCACGGTTTTTATGAAGGCGCTGCGCAGGATATCGCAGTCAAAAACCGATACCTGGGCGCCTGCCTGGGTTTTCGCCATCTCAGCCCTCCTGCCTCTAGGGCGGAAGCACTGCCAGCTCCCGAGCGTCCGCGATGCCTCTATTCGGTACGGACGACGTTGGGATTGTACGCCTTATTGCGAATTTCGCGAGTCCGGCCTCGCTCAATCTGGCGCGGCCTTCAATCCTCATCCCAGAAATCCTGCAGCGAGGCGTGCCGAAGGTCTTCCTCGCCCCTTAATGCTTCACGCGGGCCTTGATACCCGGCTTTACCCACTGCGTTGCCGGCCGCTTTGGCATGTCCTTGGGCGGTGGCCCGGCATGTTCCTGAACCCTTTTCCAAAGCCGCTCCCGCATCTGGCGATTGACGCTGACGAAAGCACTGCCGACATATTTGCGCGTCACCGGGTCAGCCATCAGAGCAAACGCCGGCTTGCCCCTCTCGCGTTCAACTCCGAGAGTCTCAAACTCGCTTTCGGTGAAGGATTTTGTCTTCAGCCAATTGGTTGTCGGCCCGCTGCGATATTTGCTGTCTCGACGCTTCGATACCATTCCCTCCAGGCCGGCAGCGTCGATTAGATGATAGATCGCATTAGCCTCGCCGGCATTGTCTCACTGAACTGGATGCGGCTATCAGACCCTATAAGGCCGGCAGGATTTCCCGCCTGTCCTCCAGCACCATGTCGCGCAAGTCATGGCCGTTGAGATGCAGGAGATCGAACGCGACGAAATAGAGGTCGTGCTGGCGCCTAGTGATTGCCTTGCGCAGCGCGGCAAAATCCGAAAGGCCAGCCTCATTTAAGACGACGACCTCGCCGTCGATGATGGCATTCTCGACGTCCAGCGTTCGCGCCGCCGCAGCTAGGTCGCGGTATTTGGATGTCCAGTCGAGGCCGCGGCGGGTGAAAATCCGCGCGCCGCCGGCGTCGATAATAATTGGGAGCGATAGCCGTCGAATTTGGCTTCATACATCCAGTCATCGCCTTGGGGCGGCTTGGCAACCAAGGTAGGCATCATCGGCGGAATGAACTCAAGCCGGCCGGCGCCGGTACTTACAATTTTACGCACTTATTCGATTCTAGGCGGACGGCTTATATTAGCCAGAGTGAACGGAACGTGATTCCGCAGGGCTGCAGCAACAAAGTCCCGTGTCCGGCGTTGCCCATCGACCGAAGCTTATCAGGAGAACGACATGGCCGACGACAAGAGCAAGCGTGACTTCCGCGACCGCGACCGTGTGTCCGCCGGTGACGACTACGAGATCGAATATTTTGCCCAGCAGAACGGCGTTTCGGCAGACCAGGTCCGCCAGCTTATCAAAAGCAAGGGCAACGACCGGGCCACTCTGGCGGAAGCCGCGAGAGCATTGCGGGAGCGGAAATGAGATGTCGGACCAAAAACAAGGCACGGGATATCGAGGCAAGGACCACGACCAGCCAATCAAGCCCGAGGTGGAGCGTTTCGAGCATTGTCCAGTGTGCGGACAGGACTTCGACAAGCGCGATCTTGGCCAGGTGCTTCATTCGTGCCGAGCCAGGAACATCCACCTCTATCGTTTGTGAATTGAAAGCCCGCGCCCATGAGGAAAGGACGCGGGCCGATCGGTGCATCGCCGATCTGCAGCCCATCGTTGGGAGGAACAAGATTGCTGCACTTCCCGAACTTTCATCTCAAGCATGTGTTCCAGAGAAAGCGAAAATGCCTGGAAAGTTTCGATCCATTGATCGCAACAAAACCCTTCCGCCTGGCGTTCCGGTTTCAATCTAAGGGCTGAAAAGGTTCACTATGGGCGAGGAAGAAAAGTCCGACCGCGACCGAATGATGGATTTCCAGGCGCAGTTCCTCGCCAAGGAAGCCGGAATAACTGAAGCTCAAGCGCGCGAGCTGATCGAGTTGATTGGCACCGATCGGGCATCACTACTTCGTGAAGCTCGGCTACTGAAAAGCCGGCTGAAGCCGCCGGACGCTTAGGAGCATCCACTGTGCTATCCATATGGGACAATTTTGAAATGGAAGCCGCTCGATTGAATGAGAGTCGCGCGCGCGCAGATATCGATAATCTTCGCCAGACGATAAACGATACCCGCCGCCTGATACTGGAATCCCGTAAGCTGTTGGATCGCATTGCCGCAGACGCCTACTCTGAGCAAGTAATCAACCGCTCAAAATCCCGCACCATATTCCACGCTCGACCTTTGCACATCGGCCGTCGAAATTGAACCCGGCGTGGCCTTGCGGAGAGGATCGCGTCTGATCGGAGGGCCCGTGCAGCATCCGACGTGCGCTCCTGTCTGTCGTGCTTTTCTTTATCACTTAACCCTTGCCTTTCCTGCATTATCCTCGACCTGACCGGACGGCGGTTTTGTTGCCGACCAGAACCATTGTCGCCAGTTCGTGTGCCCCCAGACACAACAAAAAAGCTCGCCGCACCTTTCGGCACGGCGGGCTGTCCTCCCAGTCGCTTACGTCATTCGATGATTTTGATGATCTTGCGCGTGCCCGGATCAACGACAACGGTCCGGTTGTCGACGACAACGGTGCGGTATTTGGTGTCGGGGACTTCATGGAGCTCGACCGTCTCGGGTAGGGTTGAGCCGATATTGAGCTCCACTCCAGGGAGGTTCACCGATGCGAGCGGCTGCTTTTTCACGTATTCCCTGATGACCGTCTCCTGTTCAGGCTCGATGATGACGTCCTGAGCGGCAGCGACGCCGATACTTGCCAGCAGCAGAAGTCCCGCGGCTGCAGTGGAAAGATGCATTCTCATAGCTGTCCCCTTCGTGAGGGCTGATGCGCTGAACGGGATCGCCTTAGCGCCAGCCACCAAACCTCAGGCAGCTGCATTTGTTCCCCTTGAGGGACTTCGGTCTGATGCGCGACAGGACTAGTCTCGCTTGTTTTGGCGCAATAAGCCGGACATAGCGCCACCCCGGAACCCGCCGCTGCGCATAGTCGTTGCTCCCTGCAAGTTCAAGGGAAGGAGCCCATGGAAAATAGTGTCCACCAAGCTCGCTGGTTACTCGCTCCGGTCTTCGCAGTTTCGATCACATTCCTGGCGATTGGAATAATCGTTAGTTGGGGATCGTTCTAGGAACGACCGGACTTGACGATTGGACGGAGCGACGAATCTGCGCAGCTAAGTCCCTTCCTGCGCTGATAAAGGACCATCCGCCATTCCTCGATTTGGCGGGTGGTCCGCAATCCGGCTGACCAAGTCCGCCCAGGCATCACCTCACAGCAGGTCTTCAGCGACCCCGTCGAATTTCCTGAGGCCTACGCTTAGAGGCTTTCGCTTTAGAAGCCCCTGTTCACTTGCGGCCACCTTGAAGGCATCGAACGCGGCTTGTTGGGTGCAGTGTCCGGCCAAGCATTCCTCGATCATTCGAATGGCTTCAAGTCGGGATGGCTTGTCCATGAATGGCCATGGTTGTTGAAGCGCCGTCTCAGCATCAGGGATCGACGCAACCAGCATCGATCTGCCATTCAGGTAGATTGTAATCGGAATAAACGCCGGCATCCTTGTCGCTCTCCAGAATTGAAGTGGCTAAACGCGAAGACATGGCGGTGGTTGCATGAATGTTCGTCGGGGCAGTGGTGCTCTGATTTAGCCGGCCTAGGCCGCATTGCTCAGCGCCAGAGCTGGACGTCCGAAGAGCCTTGATCGTTTCGGTTCCCTGAACGGAGAACCCCGCGCCTCACGGAGGGGGGCGCGGGCTGATCGGAGCATCGCCCGACCGGATCAGCAAGTTGGTGACAAGTTGCGCCGAGTGCTCGCGCAACCAGGTCTCAACCGTATTGCGCGCATCCCAACGAAGAACGACGTGAAAGCCGCTCGGATCGCGCAGCGCCGGCATCTGTTCGACCGTGGCGATACCGCCGCCGTTGTAGGCCTGCCGGATGGCTTCTTCCAGCGGCCGAAACGCGGCCTCGTCGAGGTTCATGGCTGCAATGGCGCCGTCGACGTCGCCGCGCTCCAAGCTCTCCACCACACGGCGCAGAACGATGTTGGAGCGGATGTCGTCGATCGCCTCGAAAAACGCGGTCCGCAGCATTCGGCTCATAGGTCGAGACAAGCTGTTCGAAACGATCACGGGGGGATAGGCGTTTGAGCATTCGTTCCGGACCTTAAAAGGAGACTGGTATGGATGTCTTGGCCCATCATTCGACGGAGCTTGTGGTGCTTCGCATCGCACTCATGGCAATTGCATCAATGGTTGCTGAGCAATCGGATGACCCAGATCGGGCATTGGCTGACATGGAAGAGCAGGCACTGTCCACGTTCGATCATATGGAGATCGATTTTTCCGGTTTCGAAGGGGACATCGCTGTTGCCAAGTCTCACATGCGGTCGTCGCTGGCGTCGCTCTTTTCTGGGATATCGCTCGGCGGCTAACCCGCCACGAAAGCGATATACGCGACCGGCGTCCCGGCCGGCGGGATCGGCCGTAGGTCCTTCATGACCAACTCGACGCCGTCGATGACGAGTGTGTCGGTCATGGCGGGGACGATCGAGGGTACTGCGAAAGTGATCTGGTTGTCGGTCGCCACAGTGAGGGTGCCGTCGACGTATTTCTGAGACACGCGGCGCATCACCGCATCGAGTGGATAGACCGTCGTCACTGGCTCGCCCGGTATCCATGGCGTCGACGGATCTGGCGCGCTGTGACCGTGCGGGTTAGCATGACAACGCCCTGCTTGAACTCGCCGAGCATCTCGCTCGCGAACTCCTGATGCATCTCGTCATAAAAACCGGGCCATCAGACGACCAGAATATTGGGCAGGCCATACATCGCGCCGATCAGCGGCGCCAACAGCCCGTCTATGATGGTCGAGACGCATCCGGGGCAAAAATGTTGCCGCTGTCGCCGGGGTCAAAGAACTCCCGCTCGATGCCCTCAATACCTTCAGAGCCGAAGCGGTGTGTTTGCGGACTCTGACGCGTTAAGGCTTTCGTACTCCAGCAGCCATTCTACTTCGGCTTTGATCTCAGCTCGGGTCATGCGGCCTTCCGCTTCTGCGCTTCCCGCGGCCAGTGCTTGGCAGCCGCTGGCGTAATTAGGCGCCAGGGACTCCCTCGTGCTTAGCTTCTTGATCAGCCGCCGCTGCTTCCAATTCAAGCCGCGCCAAATGGGCTTTGATCTCCTCAGGCTCGGCGTGCTCCAGCCCGACGACATTGTTCCTCGTTTCCTTCAATGCAACGATGATCTCGTCGAGCTTCGCATGGATGGCAGCGGTGTCGCGGTAACCCTGGATCAGTACGACTCCGGTAATCACTATCGCAGCTACAGAAAGCGCATAGGTGATTACGTTTGTTAGCCCAAACGGAACCATCGCAGTGCAGGCTATCATCGCGGCGAGCAGCACATAAAAGCCGGGCGGACGGGACAGAAAGTCGGCGATCACAAAGAGAAATCGGTTCATGCGAATCCCCAATAAACCACGTAATCCCGATTGGGGCGGCATTTCGGGTGCTCGTCAATGGCGCAAATCACACAGCTTGATTGCGCCGCCTCGCCTCTTGCTGGCATCGGCGCTCATTGCGCTTGGCAGCCCAAGAGAAGTCGTCATGTTCCGATGAAAGGATCTTGGCGAACGCGCCGTCGGCGATCCACGAATTCAGGCTGTCCCGTTCGCCCGCATCTTCCGTGATCGTAGCCGAAACACCCCTGATTTCATGATGCAACAGCCTGATTTCGGCGCTTTCGCTATTCTGCGAGGCCCTGCGGGCGAGAATGATCGCGATTTGCTGCAAAGCCCGGTTTTTTCTATCCCGTCCGGTGTTCGGGTGGATGCCCTCCACCTTGAAGCACCAGCTGCGGAATGACTTGCCGCCGACCTTGGATCTGGCCCGGGCGAGGACGCTCGGCGTTCCTTCTCATTGCCAATGGCGAGCAGCCATTCGTTGCAGCGCCTCGAGCTCGCTGATCTCTTGTCCCGACGGCAGGGTGCCGATCCGGTTCCAGAACGCCCTTCGCTCCTACGCTAGCGGGTCTGCCTTAGGGTCGAGCTTGTCGCCCACCTCTTTGCACCACCCGAGCTTATCGGTGTATGTGTGGACATAGGGCAGCTGCTGGGCCGGCCGGCCCGACATGTTCATGGCTGGCGCGCTCGATCTCGGCCGCGCGGATGAAGCGCTCCGCGATTTCACCGATGTTCATGGCGCGCCTCTTTTTCCTGGCTGTTCTGCTCCTCGCCGCCGTCCGTCCGGTTGATTGTCACCGTGCACGTAATCAGGGTGTTCCAGTCCGGGCCGTGTTCAATGACGTTATGGAGCTCGGAAATTTCTTCCAAAAAGTGCTCGATCGTGATGGGGCCGTTCTGGTGGTCGTAGACGAGAACAGCTTTCCAGCGCTTGTCGCCATGAAGCGATACGACGTTACTCATGCCGAATTTCTCCTGCGGTCATCGAACAAATCCGGCTGGATGCTCGCGGGCCAAATGCCTTGACCACCCGCTCGTATAGCATACCGACAAATGCAAATATTAGTGGCACGACGCCGCGCAGATCCTGGGCAATGAACTGCAGCTCGCCGAGCGGGCAAACATCCCACATCGTCAGCCAGTCGCCGGCGTGGCGCTCGAGTATCTCAGGGCACGCCCGCACCATGTCGGATGCGGCCCAAAATAGAACCTCGTCTAGTTGGCCCTTGTTGTTGTCGGTCTCCGTCAAGGTCGAAAGCACCAGGCGCAAGTGCCCTTCCCCGTGCCGGCGTATGATGCGAGCCAGCGTCTCGACCGCGCGCGCCTCTCCCGGCTCCGGATAGCGATGCCGGTCGACAATCTTGATGCCGAGCTCATCACATAGGGCTTGGACGCGCGGGTCGGTCAAAGCATCCCCGCTTCCTGAGCGCATGTTGCACCGTCGACGGATCACGATTGAACAGCAACCCTATCTGCCCCCTAGGCAAGCTCGGCTTCAGCACCATCACGGCGCACATGGCCGCGTCTCGCGTTGCCACGATACTATACTGACGCGACGGTCCTCTCATCTCGGCATACGTGCAGCCGTGCATGGCATACGTGCAGCCGTGCATGCGGGCCACGAGGTCGATGACATGCCGAGCCGTCACCAGCTTGACCACCGTTGCAAATCTCAGGCGTGGCCCCTGGAGCGGGTTCTGGCTTCGGCGGCTTGGGAAACGGCGCAGACCTTCATGCCCGCACCTTCCTGCGCTCGACGGCCACCTGCTTACCTTTGACAATGTCGGAGAACGCTTAAAAAGGACGCTCACAACGGAACACGAAATCCGCCGCATCCCGGGTGACTACTTAGTTGTTGCCTTGTCGGTTTTTCTTCGGTTTCGCTATCAATGCAGCAGGAGGAGCGGTTTCAGCCTTAAGTCGTTGCTCTCGCAGCCGAGCAGTCTTTGCATCTCGTGCTGCGCGCTCAATATCTGTTAATGCCCTTGCAGCATCCGACGTGCGCTCCTGCCTATCGTATTTTTCTTGATGGGTTAAGCCTTGTCTTTCCCGCATTTCCTGTCCTCGATCTGACGGTATGGCGCTCTGTTGGCGACCCGAACGATCGTCGCGAGATCGTGTTCCCCCAGACAACGAAAAAGCCCGCGCCTCTGGCGGAGCGCGGGCCCGATGTTCCGGCAGCCGAGTGCTATTCTTCGAAATGCGGGCCACGTGACACCCACCAGGAACTTAAGTGGGTGTCCCAGCATTGAGGGAGACCTGAAGCCGCCCCCTCCTTTTCAAGGAATTCAAGCATGGCCAAGCCAACCAGACAGTCGTCGGGCAAGCCCGCGACGATCCATGATCAAAAGCTCGTGCGGGGGAACGGAGGCGAGCTTCACCAGATCGCCGAAGGCGACAGCGAGATCCTGACGACCGCCCAAGGCGGCCCAGTGGCCGATGACCAGAATACTTTAAGGATTGGCCAGCGCGGACCGTCACTAATCGAAGACTTCCACTTCCGTGAGAAGATTTTTCATTTCGATCACGAGCGCATTCCCGAGCGCGTCGTGCATGCACGCGGCTATGGCGCGCACGGCTTCTTCGAGACCTATGAATCGCTAGCGGCTTACACCCGCGCGGATATCTTCCAGCGTGCCGGCGAGAAGACGCCGGCCTTCGTGCGGTTCTCCACGGTGGCCGGTTCGAAAGGCTCGTTCGACCTGGCGCGGGACGTGCGTGGGTTCGCCGTCAAATTCTACACCAACGAAGGCAATTGGGATCTCGTCGGCAACAACATCCCAGTTTTCTTTATTCAGGACGCAATCAAGTTTCCCGACGTCATTCATTCAGTGAAGCCGGAGCCTGATCGTGCCTTCCCGCAGGCGCAATCGGCACACGACAATTTCTGGGACTTCATCAGCCTGACGCCCGAATCGATGCATATGGTCATGTGGGTCATGTCGGATCGGGCGATACCTCGGTCCTTCCGGTTCATGCAGGGATTCGGCGTTCACACGTTCCGGCTGGTCAATGCGAAGGACGAATCCACCTTCGTCAAATTCATCTGGAAGCCGAAGCTCGGCATGCAGTCGGTCGTTTGGAACGAAGCGGTCAAGATCAACGGCGCTGACCCCGATTTTCATCGACGCGACCTCTGGAATGCCATCCAGTCTGGTGATTTCCCGGAATGGGAGCTCAACCTCCAGCTCTTCGATCAGGAGTTCGCGGACAGTTTTGACTTCGACGTTCTGGATCCGACCAAGATCATTCCGGAAGAAATCCTCGCGCCGGTCCCGGTCGGCCGCTTGGTGCTCGATCGTATGCCCGACAATTTCTTCGCCGAGACCGAGCAGGTCGCGTTCATGACGCAGAACGTACCGCCCGGCGTCGACTTTTCCAACGATCCCCTGCTGCAGGGTCGAAACTTCTCCTACCTGGACACGCAACTGAAGCGTCTCGGCAGCCCCAATTTCACCCATATCCCGATCAACGCACCCAAATGCCCGTTCCACCACTTCCAGCAGGATGGCCTCATGGCGATGCGCAATCCGGTCGGCCGCGTGAACTACCAGCCGAATTCATTCGGCGAAGGCCCGCGGGAATCGCCGCAGCACGGTTTCCGGTCGTTCGCCGAGGCGGAGGAAGGCCAGAAAGTCCGTCTGCGCGCAGAGAGCTTCGCCGACCACTACAGCCAGGCGCGACAGTTCTTCAACAGTCAGACCGCGCCTGAGCAGAAGCATATCGCCATGGCGCTGTCCTTCGAGCTCTCCAAGGTCGAGACAACGGTTATCCGCGAGCGCATGGTGTCGCATCTCCTCAACATTGATGAAGGCTTGGCAGAAACTGTCGCTGACAAGCTTGGCATGAAGCAATTGCCCAAGCCCGCGGATGCGGCGGTCGCGCCGAGGGACGATCTCGAACCATCGCCGGCGCTCAGCATCATCCGGAACGGGCCTGACAGTTTTGCTGGCCGCAAGGTCGGTGTGCTTGTCAGTCCCGGCGCCGACGCAGCGCTGCTGAAGAACCTCCAGGCAGCGATCGAGAAGGAAGGCGCAGTGATGGAGGTCATAGCGCCCAAGGTGGGCGGCGTCGAGGCGGCGGATGGAAGTCTCATCGCTGCAAAGCACATGATCGACGGCGGGCCATCGGTCCTGTTCGACGCAGTAGCGCTGATCCTCTCCGAGGAAGGAGCGGAGCGCCTGACGGGCGAGGCCGCCGCGCGCGATTTCGTTGCCGACGCTTTTGCTCATTGCAAATTCATCGGCTTCACGTCGGGTGCCGTCCCGCTGCTGCAGAAGGCCGGCGTCGATCCGGAAGCCGATGAAGGCATGATTGGTCTCGATGATCCCAAGGCGATTACCGGTTTTATCGAGGGCTGCCGCAAGCTGCGTCTCTGGAGCCGGGAAATGTCCGTCAAACTCTAGCGATGGTGACGGAGTTTCTCATGCAGATCATTCGAACCGAAGTTACCCAGGCAACCGCCCCGACCGGACAGCCCATCCTGCGCGTGATCTTCTGCGGCGAAGGCGGTGACTGCGTTGCCGTCGACCTGGCACGCGTTGACGGCGGAAACAACGAGGCCGCTATCAATCGAGCGAAGGCGGTCCTGGTCCAGATCGCGACCTTCGATTTGGCTGTGAACGACTATGATGCCCGAAGCAATGGCAATTTTGACGAAGTCGCCGTCACAGCGGCGAATGACGAAAACGGCGGGCTCTATATCTTCGAGTATCGGCGGACGCGGCCGTCAGGTTCTTCCCTCCAGGATGCCAAGTTTAGAGGCTGCGCGGGAGGAAGCGGTTCGATGCGCTATCGATCTTCTGGTCGACCTTCAGCCGGGCACGGACGATCTTTCAGGTTGGCTCGTGCGCCTGCGCGACGAGAACGGCGAACTGCTGTACGCCATCGACGTGCAGGAGGCGCAAGCGGCCCGCCTGACAAGACCATGAACCGGCAACGGCTAAAGGCGGATTGGCAGAGATGCGAGGCTACGGCGGGACCTCCCAGGCTACGCCCGCGCTCAGATAGAGACTATGCATCACCCCACCGCGGCCGCGGCTGATCATGGCCGCCCTAGGCCTGGTACACGGTCCGCTTGGTGAGAATTCCCTACATCTTTGCGTTGACATGCAGCGCCTGTTCGCGCCGGGCGGGCCTTGGGCCGTGCCGTGGGCGCAAAACGTGCTGCCGGTCATCGAGGAATTGACCGCAAGACATCCGCAGCAAACGCTGTTCACACGTTTTGTTCCGGCCGCTCGGCCTGGCGAAGGACCGGGCATGTGGGCGCGGTATTATCAGCGTTGGGCCGAGGTCACCCTTGCCAACATCGATGCCGGCCTCGTCGATCTGATGCCTTCTCTGGCGCGGTTCGTGCCGCCGGCAAGAACGCTCGACAAGCATGTCTATTCGCCGTGGACTGAAGGCCGGCTCGACGCGATGCTCAATGGGTCAGGGATCGACACGCTGGTCATCACCGGCGGCGAAACCGACGTCTGCGTGCTTGCCACGGTCCTCGGCGCCATCGACCGTGGTTTTCGTGTCGTCCTTGCGACCGATGCCATTTGCAGTTCGGTTGATCAGACGCATGAGGCACTGTTGGAGCTCTACCGCTCTCGCTTCAGCGAGCAAGTCGAGGCGGTGATGATCGAAGAGGTTCTGGAGAACTGGCGTTAGCCGGAGCTGCCGAGGGAGACGACCATGAAAAGCTTTTTCCGGGACAATGGACTGACGATCGCCCTGGTGGCGATGTTCTTGTTCAGTGCGATTGGCATGATCTGGTCGGGTCATACGGCCTACAATGAAGAGCTTCAGAACCACGGTTCGGCATCGATTGGGCTGCTCTCCTATCTTGCGAGCGGCGACTTCCTCTCGGCGCTGTTCGAGAACTGGGAAAGCGAATTCCTGCAGATGTCGGCCTATGTCATGCTGACTGCAATGCTGTTCCAGCGCGGTTCCGCCGAGTCTCGTGATCCCGATGATCCCAACCGGCCCGAGGACGAACTTCCGACCGCCACCCGCAGGCGCAACCCGATCCTGTCGTGGCTCTATTCATACTCGCTGGGCTTGGCGCTGGCCCTGCTGTTCATCATCTCATTTGCCTTGCATTGGTGGGCGAGCCTGGCGGCCGCGAACGAGGAGGCGCTTCGGCACGGCGGCGAGGTTCAATCCCTGGGAGACTATCTTCTCGACGCCCAGCTATGGTTCGAGTCCTTTCAGAACTGGCAGTCGGAATTCATGTCGACGGCCGTCCTGGTCCTGCTGTCGATTTTCCTACGCCACAAGGGCTCCCCGGAATCAAAGCCAGCCGCCGCGTCAAACTCCGAAACCGGCGCATGAGTCTCCGCGTGCAGGCAACGCTCGCTATGCTTCGGCAATCGGGCGGTGCCGGCAACGGTCGCGAAAGTGGTCGTTGAAGAACCGGCCCTTTACGAAGGCGTTTCGGAACGCCGCATAGGTCTCCGGCGGCACAGCCTCGTAGTCATAACGCGTGCCGCTCGCGACGAACCACACCGAGAGAACCCTTGTCTCCGGATCGTACTCGGTCTTGCGGATTGACGTTGATGGCATGATATCGGCGCTCTATACGAGCGCCATTGGCATGTAGCGGGCGATCACCGTGTCCTGCCGGAACCGCCGTTCTAGCTCGGCGCGCCGTTTGCGCCAGTCCGGCAGATCGACATCATCCACCATCACTTCGAAGATGACGATTTCATCTGTGCTGGACTGCTCGCCATCCTGCCACTGACCTTCCGCGGGCGCCTGCAGGTAGGCTGTGACGCCGTCGAAACGGCTGGCCAGGTCTTCCTTCACACGGTCGAAATCTTCCCGGCCAAATGGGCGACCGGTGTTGTCCGCGCGGGGAAGCAGGATCTGGCCGAGGTGCATGGCGACCGCTCAATGAAAAGCGGTCACCGATTCCAAAGAACGACGCGTTCCCTTGCCTGGTCGGAGCCGCTTGACCTTCGCGGGCCGGCGAGACAGTCGGCGAGCGATTCGCGCCGTCCGCCTAGCGCATCAGGCCCGCCGCCCGCAGGGCATCTTCAATGATCTTCTTCACGCCGGGCTGGCGCCATTGATGGATGGCAGTCGGCTGCGGGGGCTTCGTCTTCGCATTTTGTATACTTGGCGCCGGTGACTGGGGTAGTTGCCGTTGGCTGGCGGGCAATTGCCGCCTCGATTTCCGGGAGGCGCTATCCTCGGTTGCCGCGATCCCCCAAAACTGCGCGATCTCGCGTGTGGAGGCGATGCCGACATCAAGCATATAAGGTCCCGGAGCGCCGAGGCCGTTGCCGAGCGGCGTGCCGTGGCCCATCCCGGCGATCATGTTGATTTCGATCAAGGCATCTCCCGCCCCGTTACGCCAGACCTGCTTTGCGTGCGGTCCGGCAGCTTCCCGACGCGTCGGCGCTTTCTCAAGCCGGTGGACTCCCCGCCACTGGCCTGCGATCGCTTCCGCGTTGGAAGGCGAAACCGTGTGGTCAGCGGCACCGTGCCAAATCGAAATCCTCGGCCACGGTCCCCGATGATCCGATGCGCCGCGGAGGGCCCGTTGCAGATCCTGTTCCGAAGGACCGCCGTGGCCGCGCATGCGATCGAAGGCCTCCGGGATTGTGGTTGCGCTGCCGTAGGGCAGGCCGGCAATTAACGCACCGCCGGCAAACACTTCCGGATAGGTCGCCAGCATGGCCGCTGCCATTGCGCCTCCGGCCGAGAGGCCGGTGATGAAGACTCGCCTTCGGTCGAGACCGCGGGTGACGACCATCGTCTCGATCATCTGGCGAATCGAAAGCGCCTCGCCCGAACCACGCTTGGTGTCGCCAGGCTGGAACCAGTTGAAACAGAGGTTCGGATTGTTGCCGCGTTGCTGTTCGGGAAAGAGCAGCGCGAAGCCAGCCTGGTCGGCGAGTTGGGACCAGCCGGAATGATGGTTATAGCCGGCCGCGTTCTGTGTGCAGCCATGCAGCACGACGACGAGCGGGGCGCGCCTGGATAGGTCATTGGGAATGTAGAACTTCACTCCCAACCCGCCGGGATTGGTACCGAAGTCGGCCAGCGTCCGGAGATGGACTGACGCACCGAGGTCGGCGGGATGTGCGGCATGTCGCGCCCGCAGCGCGGCGAGGCGGACGATGGTATCGGAGATTTTTCGCAATGGAGCCGTCCCTGTTGTGACGCCCGGAATGGACGGCCATCTGTGCAACGCACGTACAGCAATATCGTTGCTGCGTTGCACAAAAACAAAGGAGCGCGGCGGGAGATGAAGTCCGGCCGATCGTCTCGGTCGGCCGGGAGTAGACGTCTTCAGCTTCGACTGGCTGTGAGATGGAGCGCGTCTTCTTCGTCGTCGCGCTGCTTGCCGCCTAACGCTGCCGCTGCGCTGGCGATGAACGCGCCGATCATGAGAGAAAGCGCGCCAACCAGCGCGAAGCTGGCGCCGGCTTTTCTAGCTGTGTCGGCTGCTTCCTGTGCTTGGACTTTGGCCGCCTCGACCTGAGCAAGCACCGCATCAACCCGGGCAGTAGCATCCGCTTGCGACAAGCCAGTGCGAGCGGCCACGAGTTGGCCCAGATAAGTCTTGTCGTCGGCCGAGACTTCGCCGGCCGCCGCACTCGTAATGAGGATGCGGGAGGCTTGTGCGGCTGCTGTCGCATCGCCCTCCGCGCCCGGCGCCGCCAGCCTGGAAGGATCGTTCGGGCGGAACAGCGCATCGACGAAATACGACGCCGCGCCGCTGCCTCCGTCGTTCCCGGCGTTTGCGGTCGCCCCTGCCGAGGCACCCATTGCTGCTCCCGAGGCCACGGTCGAGGCCGCCTTGACGCCGGTGTCGATTGCCGCGGACAGCGCCGAACCGAGCACGAACACGACCAGAAGCGTCGCCAGCGCCCAGGCCATGAATCCGTGCGCGGTATCCCGGAAGAACGTCTCGTCCGTATGAATGCCGACCCATTTGGTGCGAAGGCGCCCGGTCAGGTAACCCCCGAGCCCGGATGACAACCATTGCACGATGACCAGCCAGATCGCAGTGGACACAGCGAAGGTGGTGACGCTGGCGCTTTCGTTGGACCATGGAGACACCATCGTGAGCCCGAGGCCGGACCCGAGAAGCATCAGGATGAACGTCAGGGTCGAGGCAGCGAAGGCGCCGGCGATGATCGGTCCCCAGTTGACTGCGGATGACGAGGACTCGACCGGCGCGGCGCCGTCGGTCGCCAGGATGGTTGATGCCATGGATTCCTCCTACCGCATGAACAGCGCGAGAAGGATGATGATCGGAATAGGAACTCCGAGCAGCCAGAGTAGAATGCCACGACCCATGATTGCCTCCTATCGAAAGACGGATGTTGGAAGTAAAACAGCCACCCCAACACAGTTGGGGTGGCTGGTGTGTGATCAGGCGGCCTTGGCCATTTCGTTGGCCGAGGCGTCCGCCAATCCGGTGAGCGCCTCGTCTGTCATAGACTCTTCGCCGAGCGTCTGTTCGATCAGCTTGGCGGCGTCGCTCATGCCCAAAACCTCGGCCCAGCGCTTCAGCGTGCCATAGCGGGTGATCTCGTAGTGCTCGACAGCCTGGGCAGCGGAGATCAGACCGGCGTCCAGTGCGGGAGTTCCCTTGAACTCCTCCATAATCTCCTCGCCCTCCTCGATGATGCCGTCGATCGCGGGACACGTCTTGCCCTGTGCCCGCTTGCCAAGGAGCTCGAAAACCTGCTGCAGGCGCTCGACATGACCGTCGGTTTCGTCCTTGTGCTTCTCGAAGGCTGCCTTCAGATCGGCCGATGAGGCGGCGCGCGCCATCTTGGGAAGCGCCTTCAGGATCTTCTTTTCCGCGTAATAGATATCTTTGAGCGTATCGAGGAAGAGATCATCCAATGTCTTTTCTTTCGCCATGGCGGATTTCCTTTTGGTTCCAGCGTTTTTTGTTGTCGCTCACGGGGTTGTGAAACGCATGCTCAACAAGCGCACAACGCCGGAAAGGTTCCCTTGAGACATCTCGCTGCACGTCACTCTGACTTCGTGGGGTCAACCCCTGGTTCAATTCACTTCCCGCTCCGCCAGGCATTTCGCTATCGAGGGATCGCATCATGCTCTGATACTTGGCGTCTCTATCTGTCGAGCTTCTTGAGAATATTTTTGTCGGCGCAGCCATGAACGAGCGCGCCTGACCTTGGGGATGCTGCTCGCCAAAGTCGCCGGCGGCGAGACTAGCCCTTCCACCTAAAAGAATTCTCTGCGAGAACGATGCCTCCCGCCAATCGTGACACCGCCTGGCCTCCGATCCGGTTGCTCCTGGCGGCCAACAATGCCCACGGCGAAATAGACGTCCGGTCGCTTTTCGAATTGGCGCGCTGGGAAGACCAAGGAACAACGTCCAGCGGTGATGTCTGCGGGTCAACCGCGCGGTGGGCGCTCGCCGTCGCTTTCGCACAGGTAGTTGTGAATGTCGGTTGCAGCGACCGCTGCGTGCCCGAATGCGACCGCGAGCTGGTTGAAAGACACAGGAGGCGAATGGGCTTCGCTTTGGATAGTGAGGGCGCATCGCCTGGCTTGATCCGGCGACGCGAGTCCGACGGCGAGGGATATCTATGAGGAAGCCTGGATGATCAGACCGCCAAGACGACAGGGCGAATACGCGGATCGGGAGATCGATTGCCAAGAGGCCATGGAGCCCGGCTTTCAGGCTATCGTCGGTTGCATGCTGGAGGCGGCTGGACGCCGAGAGGCACAGCTCTCGATCGCCCACGCCAGAATCCCCGCCGGCCGGCCGCGCCATTGTTAAAAGGCAATCAGCCGACCACCGCGATTCGCTGAGATGGTGGAAGCTGGCTATTCTCGGTGGTCGCTCCAACAAGCCACTGAGGTCCTGGGCAGGGCAGTATCGCTATCACATCGACTCGTCGCATGGGGATGTCGCAGTATTTCTGCAGGCGGCGGATTTTTATTTGTGAGCGCAGGTCTGCCACCTGCATCCTTTGGCGTTATTACACGTTTGCCCCCCGGAGAGGATGCTCCGGACCGGCAGCCATGTCGAAGAAAACAGCCGAGGACACTTACGAAGGTCGAGTGCAACCTGAGCGGGGCGCTGAGGGCCGCGGACGCAATGCCGAATGGCCGTCACAGATTCCCAGCCGTGGCTGGAAGGACGTGCTGTGGCGGGTCTTTGCTGAAGTAAACGAGGACCGCGTTATGCTGATCGCGGCCGGAGCCGCATTCTATCTGCTCCTTGCCCTCTTTCCCGCGCTTGCCGCGTTCGTGTCCATCTACGGTTTTGTCGCCGATCCTCAGACCATCGCTGAGCACATTGCATTCCTTGGCGGCGTACTTCCTTCGGGCGGTCTGGACATTATCAGATCACAGCTTAGGTCCTTGGCCGCCCAGGACACTGGCGCGCTCAGCTTCGGCTTCATCTTCGGCCTTGCCGTCGCACTGTGGAGCGCCAGCAACGGCATCAAGACGCTTTTCGAAGCCATGAACATCGCCTACGAGGAGAGTGAAAAGCGCGGCTTTATCCATCTGAATCTTCTGGCCTTGGGCTTCACACTTGGCGCCATCCTCATCGCTATCGGCTTTATCGTCTCGGTGGGGATCGTGCCGGCCATGCTTGCGCTGCTGAACCTCGGCGGTTGGACCGAAGCCCTTGTGCGGATCTTTCGGTGGCCGATGATGCTGATCCTGGTCGGCCTCGGGATCACGCTGATCTACCGCTACGGCCCCAGCCGCGAAAGGGCAAAGTGGCAATGGGCGACATGGGGCGCCTTCCTCGCGGCTGGGGTGTGGATCGCGGTCTCGATAGGGTTTTCCTATTATCTTGAGAACTTCGCCGACTACAACGCGACGTATGGAGCCCTGGGGGCAGTCATCGGCTTGATGATGTGGACCTGGATCTCTGTGATTGTCCTGATTGTGGGGGCGGAGCTGAATGCCGAGATGGAGCACCAGACAGCCAAGGACACCACCACAGGTGCGCAGCAGCCGATGGGTGCGCGAGGTGCCACGGTCGCGGACACGCTGGGCGGATCGGCCGATGCCGCCAACGAGCAGTCGCGTTCGGGCGAGCGCAACACCTAGCGCGCAGATCTCGTGAGATCTCCGCGCAACTTCGCTTGGTGCAGACCACTGACATCGGCATTGGCGACGAAGTTACAAAGACCTTGGGCAATGACAAGGCAGATCAGCGAGCAAATGAATACCTTCAGGCGCAGTCTCCATCCTGCTCAGGTTCGGCGAATGGCAAGCGCGACATCGGCAGAGAACGGCGGCACGTCAAGTTTCAGCCAGCCGTCGGAATTCGCTTGCCATTCCGCCGTTTGCCTGCCGGCCGCGGTATCCCACGCGATGACCCGATAGGTCCCGCGAGCGAACCCGTGCAACTCCAAGACGGCCGGAACCGGCGCAGCATACCGTTTCGCCCGATCGTGTCGCGGCGAACCAGCCAGACCTGGGTGAGCACATGCGGGGTGCGGTTTGGCCACCGCATGCCGCCACCGGCGCCGCCGCTGCCAGGTGAGCCCATTGCAAATGGCGGAAATATTCTGTCGGGAGTTCCGGCGACGTGCAGATCGTCAATTTCGATTGGCAGAGACGGGATTTTGGCACAACGCTGTTGGAAAAAGGTCGTGGCCGTGCAAAATGACGCAAGGTTGACTGAACTCTCAGCAAGACGGGCCTGTGTTGCCCATGGCTCTGCCGCTCCGTGACGCGGGCTCGTCCTACTCCTGACATCGCGCAGCCGCTTCCAGCGTTGGCGGTGTCGAGCAAAGTGCATGACTGAGACTGAGGCTCCCACGCAAAGCACAGGCGACCAAGATGACATCCGATTCAGACAAGGCTGAGGCAGTTGAGCAATTGCTCGATACACCGGACCTTGCCACCGCGCTGGAAAGTGAGCAGTTCAAAAAATTTCTTGACCAGGTGCCGATCGCTATCGCCGTGTCGGACTTAGGCGCGAAGGAGCGCGTCGTCTATGCTAATCCAGAATTCGAAAAAGTGTCAGGCCTGAAGGCAGCCGAGCTTACCCGGCAAAACTGGGGAGCACTTTCCGGCATTGGCATCCACCAGCAGAAGGGCCGGCCTCTGCCCGAGGCCTTGGTCGAGGAAACCGATTTCGTCGGCACCTTCCGGCTGGAGCGCGTCGGGGCCAACCCGGCTCTTGTCGACGTTTATTCAAACATCATCGTGGACGATAACGGCACGAACTGCTTCCGACTGGTGGCTCTGGTCGACGTCTCATCCCATGGCGAATCTGAAGAAGCGCGCTTGGTGGAGGAGCGCGTCCGCGAGAAGGACACCCTGCTGCGCGAACTGCAGCACCGGGTGAAGAACAACTTACAGATGATCACCGCATTGATCCGTCTAGAAACCCGTAACGCGACCGAGCCCGACCAGAAAAGATTTGAGAGGCTCGCCGGCCGCGTCGACGCTCTGGCGATCCTCTACCAGACGCTATCGGCAGACGAGCAGAAGGATGAGGTCGATCTCGGCGTTTATCTTAGCCAGATCGCCTCCGCGGTGATGGGGTCGCATGCAGTTGAGGGGATCCGCCTCGACATGAAGGTGGATACCTATCCGGTGTCGATCAACGTAGCCATGCCAACGGGACTGGTCGTGAACGAATTGCTCACAAATGCACTCAAGCATGCCTTCCAAGGGCGTGAAGGCGGGACGATAAAGCTGCACAGCATCGCCGATGGCGACGGCTGCCTGGTCATAGTTGCGGACGACGGGATCGGCCTGCCGGAAGGGGAGACATGGCCCAAGCCCGGCAAGCTCGGCGCGCTGATCGCGCACTCGCTGACAGAGAACGCCAAGGCAAAGTTCAACGTCGCCTCGAGCGCCAGCGAAGGGACGAAAGTCACCATCGTCTTCACGCGATCGGCGGCAGCAAGCTGACAATTGCCAGAGGGCGGATGCTTCATACTCCCGGCCTTTCCGCCGCGGCCCCGGGCGCTGTGCTTGGCACATTCACGTCGCCGTTCTTCAGGTATGCCGTACCCGGCGCGGCGAGAAATCCCAAAAACGCCGCGTCGATCCCGCCGTTAGCACCTATGCTATCTTAGTGGGTCTGGCTAAAGCTGAGACTCAACTGGAAGGTGGCGGACCAGGGCCGCCAGAACCCGGCGAAATATTCCGGCCTCTGGTTCGTGTGTGTATTCTTGGAGTTTGCCTTCGTCGCATCCATGCCAGTGCAGCACATTGTTCTTTAGTTCCAGCCGATAGCTGGTTTCTAGTGATATCTCCGCTTGAAAAAAGCGCCGAAGTTCACTGACTAATTCGGCATCCTCAAAGAGCACGCCCATCTCCGAGTTCAAAGACACTGACCGGGGATCAAAATTGAAGGAACCGACGAACCCAGCCCTGTCGTCAACCGTGAACGATTTGGTGTGCAGACTGGCACCCTTGGAGCCAAACACCGAAATTCCCTGACCGCGATTGAAGGGCTGGAGCTCGAACAGTCTTACGCCATTCCTCAGCAATCGCTTGCGATAGTTTGCATAAGCCCCATGAACCGCGGCGACGTCTGTAGCGGCCAAGGAATTGGTCAAAACGGAAACGTCAACCCCATTGCTGACGAGGTCCATCAGGACCGCGGAGCCCCTTTTGCCAGGGATGAAATAGGGAGATACAATTTCCAGACTGTTGCGCGCCGACTTAATGAGGGGAAGCAACTCCTTGGTAAGCCAGCTGCGACGTCTCCAACCTCTCACCTTCTCTGGAGGATCGGAAATCACCCGAACTCGATCCACCCAATGCACGTCGTTGCTGGCCGCGATGAACTCTGCGATGGACCCTCGATCACCGATCCCGTTCAAAAGCATTGATTCGGTTTCGAGATCGCTTCCTGAAAACAAATCGGAATGCTCGTTCCCCGCGGCTGGACCCAGGACACTGATTGATTTCGCGTCCTCGCAAGCCCAGAATGCCTCAAATATTTCGACGGTTTGCTGCACGGCAGGACCGAGGAGCAGCACGTCTAAGTCGCGAAAATTGGTTTCTGCTGCGTCGAAATAGGCATCGCCAACGTTGCGCCCGCCTACGATAGCAACGTTGTCGTCAGCGATCCATGCCTTGTTGTGCATCCTCCGGGTCAACGCAAATAGTCGCCATACAATTTCCACAGCGCGCATGACGCTGCGTTGCCTGACGCCGCTCGGATTAAACAACTTCAACTCGATGTTTGGATGATTGCTCAAGGCCAGACAGGCCGCATCGTTTTTTCGCGGATTGGCGTCATCAAGGAGCATGCGAACTCGCACGCCGCGCTCAGCGGCCCGGAAAACTTCCTGCAAGAGCAAGCGGCCAGTGTGGTCATCGTGCCAAAGGTAGTACATGAGATCGAGACTGCGAACGGCACTCCTTGCCGCCAGAACGCGCCCGGCGAAGGCGTCATAATTGTCCGGGACCAGCAGCAAGCCGCTCTTGCCTGCTTTGATGTTGTCCTGTGCAATCCGCGTAATGGGTACTTCCATAAAATTTTCTACCCTTCAGCGATAGAAACCCGGCCTTGCTCAAAATCGTAGCAAGAACCCTTCAAAGGTAATCTGGTTGCAAATGTAGCTGTCGAATCCCCTGGAGATTTAATCGTGCCATGATCGGTAGATGATCGGAGGCGATCCGAGATAGCGATGTATGGTGCACTTCGAGGCTGGAGATCAGACTTGGTGGTTTGGCCAGGATCCGATCGAGCGCAAGCAAAGGGAAACGCGAAGGGAAACTGGACAGCACGGTGTGAATTGGACCAAAATGCGGCAGTAGCGCCAGCAACGAGGATCTGCTGTGCACCCGTCATTCGTTGAGATCGCCAAGCAAAAATGGTTGGCCTTAAGACCGAACGCGTCGCCTCAAGCAGTGCGTTGGCTTGCTTGGTGCGCGACCGCCGGAGTGCCGAACCGATCGTCCTATATGCCCGAGGCGGCACGTCGACGGGCCGGATCAACCCGTGCGAACTCCGTCAGCGCTGGTGGGATCGATCTTCGTCAACCGCGATCTGGCCTCAATTACGCGCTGTTGCGCAGCCCGTATCCTGCTGCACAGCGCGATGTTGATGCCGACACCGCAGTCATCATCCAGCATCTCGTTCGCACGCTCAAGGGAGCGCTCGGCCCGATTAAGCCGCTGTCGGGCTCGCGCCAGTTCCATATATAAAAGTTCCATTATTCCGAATCCATTGCGGTCCCTTTGATTGGTAAACTGCTTATGGTCGCCGTTGGTTCCGGCTGTTCGCGAGCGTGCAGCCCAGACGTAGATGTGGTTGGCAAAGTTCTGGAGCGAGAGTGGTGGCGCCGGTGTCCTGAAGGGCGCGACGAATCAAACGCCGGCCCAGTTCAACCCGCGCGACGTCCTTCAAAGCTGGGGGGATCGATCTTCACCAAGCGGTCTGCGGCCTCGACCGCAGTTCGTATCCTGTTGCGCAGCGCGAGGTTCTCGGCCAGCATTTCTTCAGTACGTTGAAGCGCGAGCTCGGTCCGGTGGATGCGCTGCCTGGCATTGGCAACTTCCGATGTCAAAATGTCGGCCACCGTCCCGTGGCCCTGGGGTTCCAAAGTGTCCATGGATGTCTAACACATGGGGGCCGATATCGTTCCCTGGTCAGTGACAAGTGCACTTCGGCCTGCTTCGCCGGCCGCTGCCGATTGCGGTGCGATCGGCAACGACGTCCTGCAGAAGAGCCGGACATTTCACATCCCCCTAATGATGAAGGACAGCGCCCCTTCGCAACCGGCGAGCAGCATCGCGACAAGTCCCCAGTCAATCCGATAAACAATCGATCGTCTGCGACATATCCGCGCCATTGCCTGGACAACCGCCAAGGCTGCCATTGTGCGTTTCGTACTGCCTCCGTGCCGGGCCGATGCCGAGATAGGGATCGCCGATCAGCTTGTCCGGGGCCAGGTCTCATCGGGTGCATAGGCCCCCAGAACTTCGCTGCCGTGATCGGCCAATCTCCAAATCCCAAGACTCAAGCGTAGCGCTACTCTATGACGTGAGGCGTATGCGCTTATACTCTACCCAACCGGAGCGGTTCATCCAAAACCCGTTCCGTGCGCAGACGCCGAGATCGAACGAAGGCCTTTAGTCCGTCGGCATCCAACGCATGCCCGAAGGCATAACCCTGCAGTATGTCGCAGCCCAAGCTCTTGAGTGTCTGTGCGTGCTCCATCGTCTCGACACCCTCGGCTACGACCTCGATACCCAGGGATTTGCCGATTTCAATGATCGATGAGACGACCTGCCTTCGTTGCGGCGATTTGACAATAGGAATGACCAATTGGCGATCTATCTTCAACCGGCGAGGCTGCAGCTTGAGCAAGCTGACTATAGAGGCGTAGCCAGTGCCAAAATCGTCTATTTCTATGTCAATGCCGAGCTCTTTTATCTGTTCAAGATTCCAGGTGACAAAATCATCATTTTCGTCGAGGAAAATTGACTCAACGAGCTCGAAGGCAACTGTTCCCTTCTTGATATTTAGTTCCCGAAGACTCTTTATGAGTTCCTCATCCTGAAGGCGGCGTGCCGAAACGTTGACTGACACCCGCGGAATGTGAAGATTCGCAGCAGTCCACCCTTCGAGATCCAAAAGCGATTGCTCCAATATGTTTCGATCGATGATCGAGACGACATTCAATTCTTCCGCAATCCTGAGGAAGACGTCGGGCGCCAAAATGCCCTTCTCCGGATGCCGCCATCGCGCCAGCGCCTCAACCCCAACAATTTCAAGGGTTTTTGCGTCAAATTGCGGCTGGTAGAAGGGAATGAACTCGTTGCGCTCAAGGCCGCCGAGAATTTCGTCGGCAATCCGTTTTGTCTCGACGATCTCGCTTTGCATCGCCTCGGTGAAGAACTCGTATCGATTGCGCCCACGACTCTTTGCTCGGTAAAGCGCGATGTCAGCGTTGACCAGCAGGTGTTTGGCTTCGACATCTTTTCCGTTGTCGACTGCAATTCCCACGCTCACGCCAAAACGGCATCGATGGCCCTGATAGTAGACCGGTTCCCGCATCTGGCTGATGACGCGGTCAGCCAGCAGCGCCAGTTGCTCGATATCGTCATGCACCACGCACAGGACGATGAATTCGTCTCCTCCGATCCGAGCGACGAATCCCTCGCCATCGACCTTGGATCGGAGGACGGTCGAGGCGTGAACAAGCATTGCGTCGCCTGCGGCGTGGCCAAGCGTATCGTTGATATGCTTGAACCGATCCAGATCTATGTGAAGCAGTGCCGCATACCCGCCGGTCCGCCTGGCGTTTGCCGCGTAATCTTCCAGCACCTGGTCAAGGTAACGCCGGTTGGGCAAACCGGTCAGCGAATCGTGGAGCGCAATGTGCTCTATGCGCTCCTTGGCCGACTCGAGTTCTGCATTTTTCGACTCGGAAAGCTGTTTTGCGCGAACCAGGTCCTTGTTCAACAGGACATCGGCTGTCACATCCCATTCGGCGCCAATCATTTTTGGGGTGTCGTCTGCGGCCCGGTAAATTATCGCCTTGGATCGGACATGGCGAATCTCACCATCCGGCCGAATAATCCGGTATTCCGACAAATATGGCCCGCCGTCGGCCATCGCGCGGTCGAAATCGGCGTTGGCGCCAGCCAAATCATCCGGGTGGATTGCTCCCGCCCAGTCCAGGTAGCCGCGGTGCTCCCCAGCTGGTTTGCCGTATATTTCATTGACGCGTTCGTCCCACGCCAGTTCGTTGGTCGCGAGATCGTGTTCCCAAACGCCAATAGCCGATGCTTCCAGAGCGAGCTCCAGGCGCCTCGACAATCGACTCAGTTCCGCATAGTTGCGCTGTCTCTCGCCAATCAGGCGACCCGTAACCAGGAATGGGATCACAACCAGCGCCCCGGCCACCGCCATGATGGCGCGCAAGAACCACGCGTTGTCGGGCGTCGAAGGCCAGCCGTTTTTGGGAATGGCTGCGATCCGCCACGAACCGGACGGAAGCAGGACGTCGGCTGTCACCGGATTGCTTTTGGCGACGCGCTCATTGCCGAAGAATTGCTCTCCGCCTGGACCGAGGGCGTCCTTACCGATCAGCGCTACGTCAATCCCGAGATCATCGTCAAGCAGGCCGCTCGCCTTATAAAGGCGCTGAACGTCGACAACGGCCGAAATGATGCCCCAGAACCTTTCGGTGTTGCCCGCACTGCGTACAAAGACCGGAATTCGGCCGACGAAGCCCTGCCCTCCCTGCCTCAAGTCGACGGGACCGGCAAGAACTAGCTCGCGCTCGTCTCGCGCCCTTAGCGCGGCCAGACGCTGCCGCTCGTCCTTGCGGTAATCGAGGCCTATCGCCTTGTCGTTGCCCTTCATCGGGTACATCAGAGAAATGACCAGATCGGGCGCGCCGGCAATATTCTTCAATTGCGAGCCCCTGCCAAACAGGTTGCTCGCCAGCGAGGCGAAGCGCTGCTGTCCCATATAGGGCTCAGTCACGACCGCCGCGACCAGTCCCTGCACCAGTTGAAGGTTTCCGTTGATGTTGCCTTCAAGCTTGGCGCGGATAAGATTGACCTTGGCCAGGACATCCGCTCGGGCGGCTTGATCCGAGACGACTTTGTTCTGGTGGTCCGCGAACGCTGCGCCAACGGCAATAACGATCACCGCCATTGCCGCCGGGATATTTGCCGACGAGAAAACGGCCTTCTTGATACCGCCGAACCTAGCGCGGAAAGGAGCCAATAGGCGATTCCTCAGATACTATTCAGGTTCTGGGCCAACCCGACCAAGGTATATTAGCTATCAATGTTTAATTTTGACCTTCACGGGTCCTAAAAATTTTGCACCCTCCAACCGCCAGAGGTGGCCGGAGTGGCTGACACGGACCTGCGGCTCCGGCTGACGCCTTAAAGCGCGTCGCGGCTGAATGGATTGATGCGACGCGCTTCAGGTTTTGTTTGATGCATGTCGTTATCGCAAAACCTCCGCACATCCTCGGTTCAAGCCCGAGGGCATGCTTTTGCGCGACATGCATTAGTGGCCCTCAATCGCCTTGGCGGTAACCAGGTAGGGTATCTTGCCGACGCTACGTTTCGTCGCGCCAATGGAATAGGCCATTGGGATCTTGGGAGAGTTCTCCGGCAGGCCGTACATATCCTTGCCGGCCCTCACGGCAAATGAAAAGTGCTGCCACGAAACCGTGTCATGCTCATTGAGAAAATCCAGCGTCAGCCCAGCTGAAATCAGCGCGTTCACCACGTCGCTGACCGGATGAATCCACTCATAGTAGCGCGGATGTTTCAAGATGCGGTCGTCGCCGGTATAGGTGAGTTCCTCGTTCCATGCGAGTGGTCGAGCTATCGGCGTTCGCCAGTCATGCTTGAACTCCAGCGCCGCAGCCTTGCGGTCACACTGGAACATCAACGGATGGCCCTCGGCGAGATAGAGCCGGCCGCCGGGCCGCAGCAGATCGGCAACCACCCGCGCCCAGCGGAACACGTCGTCAAGCCAGTTTACCGAACCCCAGGTAACGTAAGCGATGTCAAAGGTTCGGCCAAGCGCTTCGACTGCTTCGAACAGTGGCGCCTCCACGAAGCGCACGTCAGTGCCTGCCTTTGCAGCGAAATCCCGCGCTGCTGCGATCGCCGTCGGTGAAAAGTCGAGGCCGGTCACGCTGCCCGCGCCCAGATTCTTCAAGCTGATCGTGTCGAGCCCGATATGGCATTGCAGATGGACGATATCCTTGCCGACAATGTCACCGACCTCGCGCGTTTCCAGCTCATAGAGATTGGATCCGCCAGCCAGTACATTTTCTATGTGGTAGCTGCCCGTTGTGTCGGTCGAATGCAGCTCGGCTCGATCATCCCAATTAAGGCGGTTCGCGCCCAGAAACGGTTCCAAATTGCCCCCTCAAGTCCCTGCCGAGACCAATATATATGGTAAACAGAACGTTAATATACCTTGCAGCTAAAGTGTCGCGCGTCAATCCGTGGCGGTACGGTGCACCACCGGGACTGATCGATTGGTCAGCGAATTCGGCAAGCCTCTTGGCGAGGTCGGTCGACGGGCAGCGCCGGAAGAAATTTGTTGTCGTGCGAAACGTCCGCGCAGCTACGACTGAAACTCCGGCTGTGCCTGCATTGTCCGGAGATCGATCGGCATGGATATGTGTTCGTGCGTGATCATCCAGCGGTCGCTCATCTTGCGCAAACCCGACGTCACCCGCACCCAATAGTCGGATTTCTCGCCGTTGGTTCTTTTGCTTCTGACGTGGCACAGACCATGGCAGAACGCCACGTTGTCCCTGACCGTGACGAGCAACTCGTGCACCTCATAATCAATCGGGCCGTCAACCGAGGCAAACCACGCCTCGAAATTCTTTCGGTAGGCATCGGCGCTCTCGATCCGGAGCGGCGGCCTGATGTCGAATACGACAGTAGCCGCGGCATAGTGTGCCATCAGAGCTCCTTTGTTTTTGGCCCGCAATGCCTGCACCAGGTCATCCAGGCCTTTGCGGATTTCCATTTCTTCTGCAGTCGGTGTCTGCATAGGGCTCTCCTTTCATCGCATGATGAGCGGGCGAGGCCGTTGCTCTCGAAGCGACGCACCTGGCCATCGACCGCGATGCCAGGTCAAAGCTGCTGCCTTACTGCGCCGCTTCGGCGAAGGGGGTCGGCACATAGTTGAGTATAGGGCCGAGCCAGCGCTCGACCTCGGCGAGCGGCATGGCCTTGCGGCGCGCATAGTCCTCGACCTGGTCGCGCTCGACCTTGGCCACGCCGAAATAATAGCTTTCGGGATGCGACAGGTAGATGCCGGACACGGAGGAGCCCGGCCACATCGCAAAGCTCTCGGTCAGGCTGACGCCGGCGTTGCGCTCGCCGTCGAGCAGGCGGAACAGCGTCGCTTTCTCGGTGTGGTCGGGCTGCGCCGGATAGCCGGGCGCCGGGCGAATGCCGCGATAGGGTTCGCCGATCAGCTCGTCCGGCGCCAGATACTCATCCGGGGCATAGGCCCAGAACTCCTTGCGCACCTTCTCGTGCAGGCGCTCGGCGAAGGCCTCGGCGAAACGGTCGGCAAGCGCCTTGACCATGATCGACGAGTAGTCGTCGTTGGCCCGTTCGAAGCGCTCGGCGATCGCCGATTCCTCGATGCCGGCGGTGACGATGAAGCCGCCGAGATAGTCGGCCCTGCCGCTGTCCAATGGCGCGACGAAATCCGCTAGCGCGACGTTCGCCTTGCCGTCCCGCTTGGTCAGCTGCTGGCGCAGCGTGAAGAAGGTCGCCAGTTCCTGCGACCTGGCATCATCGGTGAACAGCCTGATGTCGTCGCCGACGGTACTCGCTGGCCAGAAGCCGATGACGCCCCTCGGCGCGAACCATTTTTCCGCGATGATCATTTTCAGCATCGCCTGGGCGTCCTCGAAGAGCTGGCGTGCCGCCGGCCCTTGCGCCTCGTCGTCGAGGATTTTGGGAAAACGCCCCTTCAGCTCCCAGGTCTGGAAGAAGGGCGTCCAGTCGATATAGCGCGCGAGCTCGGCCAAATCCCAGGCTTCGAAGGTTTTCAGGCCGAGGAAGGACGGTTTTGGCGGCGCGTAGGCCGACCAGTCGATCCGGTGGGCGTTGGCACGCGCCTTGGCCAGCGGCAGGCGCTGCTTGTCGGCTTCGCTGCGCGCATGCGCATCGGCGACCTTCTTGTATTCGGCGCGAACGTTGTCGACATAACCGCCCCTGGTCTCGTTCGACAAAAGTGCCGACACCACGCCGACCGCGCGGCTGGCATCGGCGACATAGACGGTCTGCCCACTGATATAGCGCGGATGGATCTTTACTGCGGTATGCACGCGGCTGGTCGTAGCACCGCCGATCAACAGCGGAATGTCAAAACCCTCGCGCTCCATCTCGGCGGCCATGTGCGCCATCTCGTCGAGCGAGGGCGTGATCAGGCCGGACAGGCCGATGATGTCGACCTTTAGCTCGCGCGCCGTCTGCAGGATCTTTGCCGCCGGCACCATGACGCCGAGGTCGATGATCTCGTAATTGTTGCAGGCCAGAACCACGCCGACGATGTTCTTGCCGATGTCGTGGACATCGCCCTTCACCGTCGCCATCAGGATCTTGCCGGCGGTCTGGCGCTCGCCGGTGTCGACGCCTTTGGCGGCATTCGCCAGCTTCTCCGCCTCCATGTGCGGCAGCAGGCCGGCGACGGCCTGCTTCATGACGCGGGCGGATTTCACCACTTGCGGCAGGAACATCTTTCCCGCGCCGAACAGATCGCCGACGACATTCATGCCGGCCATCAGCGGACCTTCGATGACATGCAGCGGACGCTCGGCGGCGCGCCGCGCCTCGTCTGTGTCCTGGTCGATGAATTCGGTGATGCCGTTGACCAGTGCGTGCGAAATGCGCTGCTCGACCGGCCAGTCGCGCCAGGCGAGATCGCGTTCCTGCGCTTCCTTGCCCGCCGTGCCCCTAAAACGTTCGGCGAGTTCCAGCAGGCGTTCGGTCGCGCTGCCGCCGCCCTTCGGCTGGCGGTTGTTGACGACGTCCTCGCAGGCTTCGCGCAGTTCGGGATCGATGGTGTCATAGACGGCAAGCTGTCCGGCGTTGACGATGCCCATGTCCATGCCGGCCTGGATGGCATGGTAGAGGAACACGGCATGCATGGCCTCGCGCACCGGCTCGTTGCCGCGAAACGAGAAGGAGAGGTTCGACACGCCGCCCGATATGTGGACATGGGGAAGCGTCGCGGTGATCTGCCTGGCGGCTTCGATGAAGTCGACGCCGTAATTGTTGTGCTCGTCGATGCCGGTGGCGATGGCAAAGATGTTCGGGTCGAAAACGATGTCCTCGGGCGGGAATCCGGCCTGCTCAGTCAACAGTCTGTAGGCGCGGGTGCAGATTTCGACCTTGCGCGCCTGGGTATCGGCCTGACCGTCCTCGTCGAAGGCCATGACGACCACCGCCGCGCCGTACGCGCGGACGAGCTTCGCATGGTGCAGAAAAGCCTCCTCGCCCTCCTTCATCGAGATGGAATTGACCAGCGGCTTGCCCTGCACGCATTTCAGGCCGGCTTCGATGATCTCCCATTTGGAGCTGTCGATCATCACCGGTACACGGGCGATGTCCGGCTCGGCGGCGATCAGGTTGAGATAACAGACCATTGCCTGCTTCGAATCGATCAGGCCTTCGTCCATGTTGATGTCGATGATCTGCGCGCCGTTGGCGACCTGGTCGCGGGCGATTTCGAGCGCGGCGGCATAGTCGCCCGCGGTGATCAGCTTCCTGAATTTCGCCGAGCCGGTGACGTTGGTGCGCTCGCCGACATTGACGAACGGAATCTCGTCGGTCAGCGTGAACGGCTCGAGCCCCGAAAGGCGCATCTTCGGCTCGATGTCGGGAACAGCGCGCGGCGGATATTTCTTCACGGCCTGTGCGATGGCGCGGATGTGGTCGGGCGTCGAGCCGCAGCAGCCACCGACGATATTGACCAGGCCGTCGCGCGCGAAATCCTCGATCTGCGCGGCCATGAACTCCGGGCTTTCGTCATATTGGCCGAATTCGTTGGGCAGACCGGCATTCGGATAGGCGCACACAAAGGTGTCGGCGACGCCGGATAATTCGTCCAGATGCGCGCGCATGGCTTTGGCGCCCAGCGCGCAATTGAGGCCTATCGTGAACGGGTTGGCGTGGCGGACCGAATGCCAGAAAGCCGTCGGCGTCTGGCCCGACAGCGTGCGGCCCGACAGGTCGGTGATCGTGCCGGAAATCATCACCGGCAGATGCACGCCCTTCTCGATGAAGATCTCGTTGCAGGCGAAGATTGCCGCCTTGGCATTCAGCGTATCAAAAATGGTCTCTATCAGAATGATGTCGGCACCGCCGTCAATGAGACCGCGCAGCTGCTCGCCATAGGCAAGGCGCAATTCGTCGAATGTCACGGCGCGGTAGCCGGGATTGTTGACGTCGGGCGACATCGAGGCGGTGCGGTTGGTCGGTCCCAGCGCACCGGCGACGAAACGACGCTTGCCGTCCTCCTGCTCGGCCCTTGCCGCTGCCCTGCGCACCAGCCGTGCACCGTCGCGGTTCAGAGCGTAGACCAGGTCCTCCATGCCGTAATCAGCTTGGGCGATGGAGGTCGAGGAGAAGGTGTTGGTTTCAAGAATGTCCGCCCCGGCGATGGCGTATTGATAGTGAATCTCCTCGATCGCCTTGGGCTGCGTCAGGATCAGCAGGTCGTTGTTGCCCTGCTGATGGCAGGCGCACTCGGCGAATTTGTCGCCACGGAAATGGTTCTCGTCGAAGCCCAGGCCCTGGATCTGCGTGCCCATGGCGCCATCGAGGATGAGGATGCGTTCGCGCGCCGCCGCCGTCAGTGCAGCAAGCACTTCCGAACCGTCGGGCTTGGCCGCAACGGGGCCGAACAGTTCGTCCAGCGATGTTGGGTTTTGCGACATATTTCGTCCTCAGGGCGACGGTCGCGCTTAAGCGACATAAAGACATCTTTATGTGAGTATACGGGATTTGTCTGCTGCTGTCACCCCTGGGGCGGGGAAGGCTCAGGGGTGGCTCGACGTTTGCGCTGCCGGCCGGCGCTACGACGCCACCTGCGCGGTCTTCGCAGCCGCCGCTCTCAACAGCATCCCGAACAGGTCGCGCGGCTCGTCTGGGTCGGCCAGCATGTCGAGTTGCTGGTAGAGGCCGGTCGACGGCAACTGGTCCCTGATATAGCGCAGCGCCGAAAAATCCTCGATGGCGAAGCCGACGGAATCGAACAGCGTGATCTGGCTGGCATCGCGGCGGCCTTCAGCCAAGCCGGTGATGACCCGCCACAGCTCGGTCACCGGATGATCGGGTGCAAGCTGCTGGACCTCGCCCTCGATGCGGGTCTGCGGCGGATATTCGACGAAGATATCGGAGCGCAGCAGGATGTCGCGATGCAGTTCGGTTTTGCCAGGACAATCGCCGCCGACGGCGTTGATGTGGACGCCCGAGCCGACCATGTTGTCGGTGAGGATGGTGGCATACTGCTTGTCGGCGGTGACGGTGGTGATGATCCCGGCTCCCTCGACGGCCTCTTCGGTAGAGCGGCAGGCGACCATGTCGAAGCCCAGCCCGGCGAGATTGCGGATGCATTTTTCCGTCGCCGTGCGGTCGATGTCGTAGAAGCGCAACTCGCGCACACCGAGCAAGGCCTTGAAGGCCAGTGCCTGGAATTCGGCCTGGGCGCCATTGCCGATCAGTGCCATGCAGTCGGCATCTTTCGGCGCCAGGTGCCTGGCCGCCAGCGCCGACATCGCCGCGGTGCGCAGCGCGGTCAGGATCGTCATTTCCGACAAAAGCACCGGGTAGCCGTTGTGGACATCGGCGAGCATGCCGAAAGCGGTCACCGTCTGGCGGCCTTCGCGCATGTTCTTCGGATGGCCGTTGACATATTTGAAGCCATAGACGTCGCCGTCGCTGGTCGGCATCAGCTCGATGACGCCCTCGGCGCTGTGCGAAGCGAGGCGCGGCGACTTGTCGAAGGCCTCCCAGCGGCGGAAATCGTCCTCGATATAGAAGGCGAGCTCCGTGAGGAAACGCTCGACGCCGATCCTCAGCACCAGCTTCATCATGTGGTCGACGCTGACGAAGGGGACGATGTTGAGATTGGGGATCATTTTGTCCTTGCCCGCATTGCTGCAACGGTCAGTCCTTGCGATGCGCGTTGTGCATCTTCATCATCGTCGCCAGCGCCGGATCGCTTTCCTCAAGCCTGCCAATCGCGGCATTGGTATCGTAGAGCCGTTCGTCCTGGCCCATCTTGAACTTGGCCTCGAGCCGTTCGATCGGCAGGTCGAAACCCAGAATATGCGGGATGCGCCGCTGCATGCCGCCCGGCCCGAGTTCGCGCATGCGCCAGCGATCGTCGCGGTCCTTTTCCAGCACGTCGACAAGCCGCTGCAGATGCCGGGCGGTGGCGTGATCGTCGAGCTGAAACGGCCGGCCATGGCAATGGACGACGGCGAAATTCCAGGTCGGCGCGCTGTCGCGCACCGGGTTGCGCGGATACCAGGATGGCGAGATATAGCCATGCGGTCCGTGGAAGATTGCCATCGTCTCCCTGCCCTCGGCGATCAGCGCGCTGTGCGGGTTCTGCCGGGCCAGATGCGACACCAGCGTGCCGTTCGCTCCCCGCTCGCGGTCGAGCACGAAGGGCAGATGCGATGCGACGATCCCCTGTGGTCCCGATGTCACCACCGTGGCGAAGGCCGCCGCCTCGAACAGGCCAAACACCTCGTCCAGCGACAGCGGTGCGAATTCGGGTTTCGTGTACATAGTACCTTCTTATTGTTGCATGATCTTTTCCGAAAACCGGTTCCCACTTTTCGGGATCATGCTCTAGCTCCGCTGCACGCGAACCGCCGGGATCAGGCCTTGCGGCCGCACCAGCAGCACGGCGATGACGCCCGACAGCACGATGGCGTCGCGGTAGGGTGCGACCGCCGCCGGCAGCGTCGCCTGCAGCAACACTTCGATGATGCCGAGCAGGAAGCCGCCAGCGACAGCACCGGGCAGGCTGCCCAGCCCGCCGACGACGGCGGCGATGAACGCCTTCAGCACTGGGGTAAAGCCCATCAGCGGGTCGACGGAGGCGCGCTGCGCCACCCACAGCATCGCCGCCAGCCCGGCGAGCAGGCCGGAAAGCAAAAAGGCGGTGGCGATGATGCGGCTGGCCGGGATGCCCATCAGGCGGACGACGTTGAAATCCTCGGCCGCGGCGCGCATGGCGGTGCCAGTCACCGTGCGGCGCAGGAAGAGTTCCAGCGCAATCAAGGCCAGGGCCGAGACAACGATGGAGATGCTCGGGCCGACGCCGATGGTGAAGTCGCCGAACGAGAAGGCGCCGGTCATCCAGCCGGGCATGGCGACCGGCTGCGGCCGAGCCGAGATGCCGTTCTGGAAGACGACCTTCAGCAGGCTCGAAACGGCGAAGCTGGTCAGAAGCAGGCTGGTGACGCTGGCGCCGCGCATCGGGCGAAAGGCAACACGCTCCATGGCAACCGCTGCGAGCGCGCCGCAGGAGACGGCGACGAGCACCGCCGCTGGAAACGGCAGACCGAAAACCAGCGCGGCAAGCAAGGCATAGCCCGACAATGTCATCAGCTCGCCATGGGCGAAATTGATCAGGCCGACGATGGAAAAGACGATCGCCAAACCAAGTGCCAGCAGCGCATAGACGCCGCCGAGGCTCACCGCATTGATGATCTGCTGCGCGATCATGGCTCAGGCTCCGAGATAGGCTTGGCGGACGAGGTCCGAGGTGGCGAGTTCCTTGGCGGTGCCCGATAGCACCACCTCGCCATTGGCAAGCACGATGGCGCGGTCGGCGACCTCCAGCGCCAGCGCCACGTTCTGCTCGACGAGAAGGATGGTCAGCCCGCTGCGGCGCAGTTCGGCGATCAGGTCGAAGACCGTGTCGATCAATTGCGGGGCAAGACCGAGCGACGGTTCGTCGAGCAGCACCATGCGCGGCTTGCCCATCAATGCGCGAGCGATCGCCAGCATCTGCTGCTCGCCGCCGGAGAGATTGCCGCCCTTGACGCGGTGGTAGCGCCGCAGGATCGGAAACAGCTCCAGCATCTCCTCTTCGCGCACCCTCGCCTCCACCGCCGGCAGGTGCATCGCACCGCCGAGACGCAGATTGTCGGCCACGGTCAGGCCGGCAAAGATGCGCCGGCCTTCCGGCACCAACGACACCCCCTTGCGGGCGATCGCCTCAGGCGCCAGGCCGGTGATGTCGACGCCGTCGAAGACCACTTTCCCCGAGACGGCCGGGACCAGCCCGGCAATGGCGCCAAGCGTCGAGCTCTTGCCGGCGCCATTGGCGCCGACCAGCGCGATGATCTCGCCGCTGTCGACGGCGAGATCGACGCGGCGCACCGCCTCGACCTCGCCGTAGCGGATCCTAAGGGCTTCGACGCTCAGCATGATGTCACGGCGCCGGAACGTCGGCGGCGTCGGGAATCATGGTCTGGATATGCTTGCCCTCGCCGCCTTCATAACGCATCAGCGCCACCGGCCGCAGCGGCATGCCGTCGGTGCCGGCATAGGTGATCTTGCCGGTGATGCCGTCAAAGTCCTTGAGGCCGGCAATGGCGTCGCGGATCGCCTTCGGATCGTCCGAGCCGGCCGTCTTGACCGCCTGGTCGAGGATCAGCCCGATCTCGTAGCCGTTCACCTCATAGGTCGATTCCGGCGCGTGGCCGGCATATTTGGCGAAGGCGGTGTTGAAAGCCTCCAGCTTGCTGCCCGGCTCGGCATAGCCGGCTGCCGTATAGACGACGCCGTCGACCAGCTTGCCCAACCCCTTGACGGTCGGCGTGCCGATGGCGTCGGCGCCATAGACCGGAACGGTGACGCCGGCACCGCGCAATTGCTGGATGAAGGCCGGAAAATCAGGCTCATAGGCGGCGGTCATGATCAGGTCCGGCTGGTCGGCAAGGCTCTTGATGTTGGTGATCTCGGCGGAAAAGTCCGGCTGGCCCATGGTGAAAGTACCGCGGCCAACGACGGCGCCGCCTTTCTTCTCAAACACCTTGCCGAAATACTCGGGCAGGTTGGCGGTGTAGGTGGAGTCCGGCGAGGTCAGGAGATAGACCTTCTTCTTGCCTTCGGCGATGGCGAAGTTGGCGACCGCGGTCGCCTGCACATTGTCGGCTGGATAGGTGCCGAACATGACGTCGCCGACCGCGGCGGTGAGCACCGGGGCGGAGCCGCAAAGCGTCAATGTCGGAATACCGAGCGGCTGGGTGAGCTGGCCGGCCGAGATCGAGGGATCGGCGTCGCAAGGCGTGATCATGATCTTGGCGCCGGCGTCGATCAATTCCTGGGCGACGGTGGCGGTCTGCGCCGTATCGGATCGGGTGTCCTTGATGATCAGCTTGGCGGTGTATTTGCCGCCAAGCCCACCCATGGCGTTGAGTTCGTCGAGCGCCATGCGCAGGCCGGCGAGTGCCGGCTGGTCGTAGGGAGCAAGACCACCGGTCTGCGCCGTCGCGGCGCCAATGATGATCTCCTCGGCTGAAGCCTTGGAAACGAGGGCGAGGGTCATGCCGAACACCGCCGCATAGAGGGCGGCGCGGCGGAGGCGATAGAGCTTTGGCATGTCGGTTCTCCTTCTGGATTTATTGTCGTTGGCTACACGGTTCATGCGGTTTCACTTGCGGGCGTTTCGCTGGCGGGCGTCTCTTGTCCTGTCTTGGCGCGGGCGGTGCGGCTGCCGAGATAGGCGGCGACGACGGCAGGGTTGTTCTGCACCTCGGCCGGCGTGCCGTCGGCGATGACGCGGCCATGGTCGATGACGACGATGCGTTCGCACAGGTTCATCACCAGCCGCATGTCGTGCTCGATCAGGACGACGCCGATGCGGCGCTCGGCGCGGACGGCCGAGAGGATGGAAACCAGCTCGGCGGTCTCGACCGCGTTCATGCCGGCGGCGGGCTCGTCGAGCAGCAGGAAGCGCGGCTTCAGCGCCAGCGCACGCGCCACCTCCAGCCGGCGGCGCTGGCCGTAGGCGAGCCTGGCGGCGGGTTGATCGGCAAATTTCTCCAGCCCCATGCGCGAAAGCTCGCGCATCGCCGCCGCCTCGGCATTGGCAAGATCGGGCTCGACCGAGCGGGCGGCGACCACAACATTTTCCAGCACGATCATTTGCGCGAAGACGCGGATGTTCTGGAAAGTGCGGGCAACGCCGGAGCGGGCGAAGCGAAAGGCCGAGGCCTGCCTCACCAAACCGCCGATAGACACCATGCCGGCGCTCGGCTTGACGTCGCCGGCCAGCATGTTGAGCAGTGTGGTCTTGCCGGCGCCGTTCGGGCCGATGATGCCGGTGATGCTGTCGGTGTCGAAGGCGAGCGTGACGTCGTCGACGGCGATGACACCGGCATAGCGCCGCGACAGATGGTCGGCGACCAGCCGGTCGCGCTCGGCATGAAGCAGCGGCGCAGCAGGAACCGTGGCGGCCTTGCGGCCGGGCCGGCGCAAAAGGTTCAGCTCGCGCTCGCCGAACAGGCCGGTTGGCCGCCGCCAGATGACCAGGATCATGGCAATGGCAAGCACACCCTGGGTCAGGCCGAACAGCACCGGCAGATGCAGGCCGAACACCTCGCCGCCGCCTTCGAAACGACGCACCACCTCGATCACCACGATGGTGACGACGACGCCGGCAAAGGCGCCGAGCGAGGAGTTCATGCCGCCGACGATGAGCATGGCCAACAAGGTGAAGCCGAGGTCGAAATAGAAATCGCGCGGCGAAAACGCGCCGAGGAACTGCGCCATCATGGCGCCGGCGGCCATGGCGGCGACCGCGCCCACCACCCAGGCGGCCAGCCGCGAGGTGCGCTGGTCGACGCCGACGGCAGCCGCACCACGCTCGTCATTGGCGGCGGCGCGGGTGGCAAGGCCGAAGGCGGTTTCCCGAAAGAGCCTCGCCATCACCAGTGCCACCGAAGCGACGCCGATGGCGGTCCACAGACCGACCTCGCGCGGCACGCCGTAAAAGGGCTGGCTGCCGCGGGTGATCTCGCGCCCGGCAACCAGCAGCGTGTAGACGATGATCAACATGGCGAGCGTGGCGATAGATGCGCTCGATCCGGACAACCTGAGCAGCGGCGTGCCGGTCAGCAGGCCGATGACGACCGCAAGGATCAGCACGACGGCCAGCGCCGCGAAGAAAGAGAGTTCATAACCAGCGAGGAACTGCGGCAGGTCGCGCAACGCAGTGCGCTGCAGCGCCGCCGGCATGGTCAGGATGCCGGTGGCATAGGCGCCGAGGCCGACAAAGGCGGCGTGGCCGAAGGAGACGATGCCGCTGTTGCCGGAAAAGATCTGCAGGCCGAGCACCGCCGTCAGCATGATCGCGGCATAGGTGACGACGCGCTGCATGGCGGCGCCACCGAAGAAGAAGACAATAAACGCTGCCAGCAGCAGCACCGTCACCATGCAGAGCGCATCGGCGCTGGCGTTGCGGAACGCGGCCGGCATGAACGACCACGCGCTTGTCTCGCCCCTCGCCGCCGATGCCATCAGGCGACCTTGAAGCGGCTGGGCGAAAACGGCGCCAGCATCGGCTGGGCGCCTTCGGTGACCAGCCTGGCCACCGCTTCGCCGACCGCCGGACCAGTCTTGAAACCATGGCCGGAGGAGCCGGCAGAGACGAACAGACCATCGACGCCGGGCATGGCTCCGATCACCGGCAGGTCGTCGGGGCTCATGTCGTATAGCCCGGCATAGCCGGGACGGATGCCCAGCTCGGCCATCGCCGGCACGCGCGCCGCGAAGGTCTCGAGGATCTCGACCGATTCTGATTCCTCGACGCCTTCCATGTAGTCGTCGGGATTGTCGACGAAACGCGGACGACCGGCCTGTTCGTGGCGCACGCCAGTGCCGCCGCCGGCCCAGCTGCCGGCAAGGATGACACCGTCACCGTCGGGCCGCGCATAATTGCAGGAGATGTCGTCACACCAGGCAAAAGGCATGACCTGGCGCGCCTTTCCGGCTGCGTCGAGCACGGCCATCGGATGACGCTCGACATGCAGTGGCAGGTCGAGGCCGACCGTCGCCAGCAGGCGGCGTGTCCACGGCCCGGCGGCGAGCACCACGGCGTCGGCCTTCAGCACCGTTCCATCGGCGAGCACGACGCCGCTGATGCGGTCGCCCTCTTTCACAAGCCGTTCGACGAGGGTGTCCCGCATGATCCTGGCACCGCGTGCCTTGGCGGCGCGGGCAATTGCATTGGTTGCGCCGAAGGCGTCGGCATAGCCGTATTCCGGCTCCCATAGCGCCAGCGCGACATTAGCCAGTGCAAAGCCCGGCGCGGCGTTGGCGAAAGCTTGCGGCGACAGCGTCTCGATCAATGCGCCCTCGCCGCGAATCCGTTCGGCGGCGGCCTTCCAGCTCGCTTCATTGTCGTTGCCGCAGACCCACATCATGCCGATTTCGGTGACGAAAGGGCCCTCGCCCGATATCTCCGGCAATGATACGAGGATCTCGCGGCCACGAATGGCAAGCTGTGACAGTTCCGGCAAGAGATAGAAGGCGTGCAGCAGGGCCGAGGACTTGCCGGACGGTCCGCCGGCGGGATGCGTTTGCTCGACAAGCGTCACCGTCACGCCGGACGCAGCCAGGTAATAGGTCGCGCTCGATCCAACGATACCCGCGCCGACGACAATGACGTCGCTTCCAGTCCGCATGGGCTGTTCCCCACAGTCTCTTGGCTGCTTTGTGACAAAGCTAAGACCAGTCGTCCCGCTATGTCAATATCTCTTCATTGTTGACCGAAATTAAAATCTCTGTAATAAACTCGACACAACGAGGCAGAGCAAGCCCAGCGCGAATTTTGGGGAGGTCAATGGCGATACGCGATGTTCTGATGCGCGGGCACCTTGCGCTGACGCCGTCTGAGGAAAAGATCGTCCGGCTGCTTCTGACCGACTATCCGACCTCTGGCCTCGGCACCGCTTCGTCACTCGCCCGGCGCGCGGGCGTCAGTGACCCAACCGTGGTCAGGCTGGTGGTGAAGCTCGGCTATGATGGCTTTCCGGACTTCCAGGCCAAGCTTCTGGCCGAAGTCGAGGCCAGACTGCATTCGCCGCTGCTGATGATGGAGGCCAAGCGGCCGACAGGCGCGGAAGACAGCGCCATCCTCGCCTATCTCGGCTCCGTCGGTGCCGCGCTCGAGAAATCCGTCAGCCTGACCCCGCTGCAGAGCTATGAGCGCGCCGCTCGTTTGCTGATGGAGACCAAGGGCGAGGTGGTCATGCTTGGCGGCCGTTTCAGCCGCCACATCGCCGGCATGCTCGCCGGCTACATGCTGCAATTCAGGCCGGGTGTGCGCGACCTCGGCACGCTGTCGGCACAGGCCTTCGACACGCTGGCCGACCTTGGCCGCCGCGACGTGCTCGTCGTTTTCGATTATCGCCGCTACCAGTTCGACGTCATCGACTACACCAGGCAGGCGGCGGCGCGCGACGTGCGCATCGTGCTGTTCACCGACCAATGGCTGTCGCCGACCGCCGATCTCGCCGAGGTCACCATCGTCAGCCCGCTGGAAGTCGCCTCCCCCTATGACACGCTGGCGCCGGCGATGGCGCAGATGGAGGCGCTGGTCGCCCAGATCGTCGCCTCGCTGAGTGATGTCGCCCGCGAACGCATCGAAAAATTGGAGGAGGTACGGCATGCCAATGCCGTGACCCTCGACAGTGCCGGCCCCGAAGAAAACGCGGCGCGCAGGATGCCCGGGCCCAAATCAGCCCAACCCAGATCAGCCCAGGCCAAATCAGTAAACCAGGACCAGAAAGCATGACGCAGGCATTGCCAAAACGAAACGAGCCGTTCCGGGCCGGCGAAACCGCGCTGCTGCTGGTGGACATGCAACGTGTCTGGCTGGAGCCCGGCGCCGATCCGGCGCATCCGGAGCGTGGCCCCGACCACTATTTCTACCGGCAGACGGCGTCGCAGACGATCCCCAACCAGCAGCGGCTGCTGGCGGCTGCCCGTGCCAATGGCGTCGAGGTGATCCACACCATCATACAGAGCCTGACGGAAGACGGCCGCGATCGCTCGCTCGACCACAAGCTGACGCCGATCCATATCGCGCCCAGCTGGCCGGCAGGCCTGCCGGTGCCGTCGCTGGCGCCGGTCGGCGACGAGATCATGCTGCCGAAGACCTCGTCGGGCGTCTTCAACTCGACCAACATCGATTATGTCCTGAAAAACCTCGGCGTGCGTTATCTCATCGTTGCCGGCATCATGACCGACCAGTGCGTCGACATGGCGGTGCGCGACGCCGCCGATCGCGGCTATCTCGTCACCTGCGTGTCGGATGCTTGTGCCGCCGCCACGCAAGAGCGCCACGACGATGCGCTGAAAGCCTTCGGCGGCTATTGCTGGATCACCGACACCGCTACCGTCGCCGCCCGCTTCGAAGCCTTGGGAAAAGCCGCATGACATCGACCGTCGAACCGCTCGTTGCCGTCGTCACCACCGATCTCTCAGCGATCACGCGCGGCCGCTCCGTCGTCGAAAGCAGGCTGCAGAAGATCGCTGCCACCGGCGTCGGCTGGCTGCAAGCCAATTTGTCGCTGACCCCGTTCAATTCTATCGTCGATCCCAATCCCTGGGGTTCGTCCGGCGATGTGCGACTGGTGCCTGACCTCAACGCACGTTTTCGCACGGCGCTGACCGGGTCGGTGACGCCGTTCGACATGGTCGCGGGAAACATTGTCGAACTCGACGGCAGCCCCTGGGTCGGCTGCACGCGAACCATGCTCAGCGATGCGCTGGCGGAGTTGAAGGCGGCAACCGGGCTTTCCGTCATCGCCGCCTTCGAACATGAATTCCACATCGCCGATGCCGGCTTCGTGCCGGGTCATTCACTGTCGTTCGCCGCATTGCGCCGCGCCGATCCCTTTGCGCCAAATCTGATGGCGGCGCTGGAGGAAGCGGGCGTCGCGCCCGAAGTGGTCATCGCCGAGTTCGGCAACGAGCAGTTCGAGGTGACGCACGAGCCAACCAATGCGCTTGCCGCAGCCGACCGCGCCGTCGCTATCCGCGAGATCACCCGCGAAGTCGCGCGCAATGCCGGGTGGCGCGCCAGCTTCACACCCAAACCCGCGCCCGATGCTGTCGGCAACGGCGTCCACATCCATTTCAGCTTCGTCGACGAGGCCGGCAAGCCGGTGACCTACGATCCGGCGCGACCGGGCGGTCTTTCCAGCCCGGCCGGCGCCTTCTGCGCCGGCGTGCTGCGCCATCTGCCTGGGATCACCGCCATGACGGCGGCGAGCGTGTCGTCCTATTACCGGCTGAAGCCGCATAGCTGGAGTTCGTCCTACACCTGGCTTGCCGATCGCGACCGCGAGGCTAGCCTGCGCATCTGCCCGACGGTGACGATCGGCGGGCGCGATCCGGCGCCGCAATACAACATCGAATATCGGGCCGCCGACGCCACCGGCAATCCCTATCTGTCGCTGGCCGCAATCGTGCGCGCGGGGCTGGAAGGGCTGAAGGCCAAGCTACCGACGCCGCCGCTGGTCACCGGCGACCCGACGCTGATGAGCCAGGCGGAACGCAAGAAGCTCGGTCTGGTGCGCCTGCCGGAAACCCTGCCGGCGGCGCTCGACGCGCTCACCGCCGACAGCACCGTCACCGGGTGGTTCGCGCCGGTGTTCGTCGAGACCTTCGTCGGGCTCAAGCGACACGAGACCGAGCGCCTTGCCGGCCTCGATCCGGTGGCTGTTTGCGACCTCTACCGGACGCTTTATTGATGGCTGCGAAGCTTGCGAATGAGTGGCCGGCTGCCGTCGACGTGCTCACCGAAAATGGACGCTCTGACATCGTGCTGTTGTGCGAGCATGCGTCCAACCACATTCCGGCGGAGTATGCAAAGCTGGGGCTCGATATCAGCCATCTGCAACGTCACATCGCCTGGGATATCGGCGCCGCCGAAGTGACGCGCCGTCTGTCGGTGCTGCTCGATGCACCTGCCTTCCTCGGCGGCTATTCACGGCTGCTGATCGACCTCAACCGGCCGCTGGGCACGAGCGGCAGCATTCCTGACCTGTCCGAAGACACCGACATTCCCGGCAATGTCGGGCTCGACCCGGGGGAGCGGGCACGGCGCGCCGAAATCATGTTCGCGCCTTTCCATGACCGGGTGGCCGCCCACCTCGACCGCCGGGCGAAGGGCGGCAGGCCGACACGGATCGCGACGATCCATAGTTTTACGCCGGTCTTCCTCGGGGTTCCCAGGCCCTGGCATGCCGGCGTGCTTTACGATCGCGCCGGCGATTTCGGTGAAACGATCCTTGCCGGCCTGCGCCACGACGAAGCGCTCAATGTCGCGGCGAACGTGCCTTACGTGATCAGCCGCGACGCCGACTACGCCGTGCCCATCCACGGCGACGACCGCGGCATTGCCGCCGTCCTCATCGAGATCCGGCAGGATCTGTTGTCGAGCCGCTCCGGCATCGAGGCATGGGCGAACCGCCTGGCCGCCGTCTTGCCCGCGCAGCAGAAGGAGAAGGCGTCATGAGCAATCTGCGCGAGCGCGATGCGGTAACCATCGCCCAGATCGGCAAGCTGCGTTTCTCGCCGCTGAGCGTCGTCGGCGGCCGGGGCAACCGGCTGATCGAGGAAGGCGGCCGCTCGCTGCTCGACCTGTCCGGCTCAGCCGGTCCGGCAATCCTCGGTTACGGCCATCCGGGCATCGTCGCGGCGGTAGAGGCGGCGATCCGCGACATGGCCGGCGCCAGCCTCTTGCTCTACCCCAACGAACCAGCGGTTTCGCTGGCCGAGCGGCTGCTGGCGATCACGCCGGGCGACGGTGAGCGGCGTGTCTGGTTCGGCCATTCCGGATCGGACGCCAATGACTGCGCGGTGCGTGTGCTGCAGGCTGCCACAGGCCGCTCGCGCTTCATCTCCTTCATCGGCTCCTATCACGGCAATCTCTCCGGCTCGATGGGCATCAGCGGCCATACCGCCATGACCCACACGCTGCCAAGGCCGGGCCTGCTGCTGCTCCCCTACCCCGATCCGTTCCGGCCGCAGTTTAGTGCCGAGGCCGTACTTTCGCTGCTCGACTACCAGTTCGAGACCACCTGTCCGTCGCATCAGGTCGCGGCAGTATTCATCGAGCCGCTGATGTCGGATGGCGGGCTGATCGTGCCGCCGCCCGGCTTCCTCAAGGCGTTGCAGGAACGTTGCCGCAGGCATGGCATCAAGATTGTCGTCGACGAGGTCAAGGTCGGGCTGGCCCGCAGCGGCATGATGCACTGTTTCCAGCACGAAGGATTGACGCCCGATCTCGTCGTCTTCGGTAAAGGTATCGGCGGCGGCCTGCCGCTTTCGGCCGTTGTCGGCCCAAAGGAGATCATGGACCACGCGCCGGCCTTCGCGCTGCAGACGACCGCCGGCAACCCGGTTGCGACGGCTGCCGGCAACGCCGTGCTGAAGACGATCGAGGCGGACGGACTGGTCGCACGCTCGGCGCGCGTCGGCACGCTGTTTTCAGACGCACTGCGGGCGCTCCGCGCAAAACATGAGATCATCGGCGACGTGCGCGGGCGTGGCCTAGCCGTCGGCGTCGACCTGGTCACGGACCGCAAGACACGCGAGCCGGTCGCGGCAACGACGACGGCCAAGATCATCTATCGCGGCTACGAACTGGGTGCTGCCTTCACCTATGTCGGACTGAAGGCCAATGTGCTCGAATTCATGCCGCCGCTGACGCTGACCGAGGACGAGGTTGCCGAGGGCGCGGCAATCGTCGACCAGGCGATCGCCGACGTGGCCGCGGGCAAGGTCTCCGACGCGGACGTCGCTTCGTTCATGATGTGGTAGGCGACCTCTCGCATCAGGAGAAGATCTCCGCCAGTTCGTCGACGCCGGTGCCTTCCTTGACTTGCCGCAGTTCGACGTAGCTGACCGCGATGGCAACCGACATCAAAGTAGACACGACTGTCGAAACAAGCGCGCTTCCGATTGCGCCGACAACAAGGCCAACGGTCGAGAGGCTGCCGGTAATGGCGAAAGTAAATCCAAACAACAATGCAAACGCCATTTGGATGGCAATCGCCGCCAAGAACAGAACCAGCAAAAGACCGAATAATGACCAGCGGCTGCCCTTCGTCAGAGCACGGCTACGCGACATCGAACCAAACACGCCAAGCCGCTCCTGGATCAGCACGGGCACGGAAACCGATATACCGAGGAACAACATGATGCCTGGAACCACCAACGCGATGAACGCGATGAACACAATGATGTTTCCAAAAACGGGGATAAGCATGCCAGCCACGAACATCGTCACCCCTAACGCGAGGATCATGGTGAGGAAGACAACCAGACCCATCCCGAGCGTCGGGAACATGCAACGCAAGGCGATCTGGATGCAGTCACCGATTGCCGGGCGCTTGCCGTTCAAGTCTTCTATCGTCGCCCTTACCAGTGACGACTGAAACAACAAAGCCAGCACAAAATAGATCAAGCCAAAAGCCATCGATATTAGCGAGTTGCCTAGAACCGCCGATGGATCGGCAACCGCCATGCTTTCGGGATCGGCAAAATCAAGGTTGGCAAGATTTCTGTAATTCCAAAGGTTGAGCACCAGTGCCGGAAGGGCGGAAAAAAGAGCCGCCAGTCCGACCAACAGACCCGGATTGCGGCCGATGACCGCAAAACTACTGCTGAAAACCCTGCCGATGCGAAACTTGTCCGGTCGTTCCAGTGTCGTTGAAACCATGACGTCGATCCTGATGCGGCCTTGCCGCTATGAGAAGATCTCCGCCAGTTCGTCGACGCTGGTGCCTTCCTTGACCTGCCGCAACTCGACATAGCTGACCGCCGGCGCAACCGAGGTCACCACGGATACGACGGATGTCACCAGAGCATCCAGGATGAGAGCCGTTGTCACGCCAAAGACCATGACGACTTGGCTCAAGACAAGCTGGATGACGATCACTGCTATGATCAGGACAATCCAGAATCCGAACAGCGCCCAGCGGCTCCCTTTGGTCAGCTCGCGGCTGCGCTTCATGCTGCCGAACACCCCCCGCCGTTCCTGAACCAGAACCGGCACGGCGACCGACCAGCGGAGCCATAAGATGATGCCGGGGACGATGAGCAGCATGAAGCCCAATCCCGCGCCAAGAGAGACCAGTACTGCGATGCCTATCACCGGCAGCAGGAGGGAGATTGCCATCTTGAGGCTGTCGCCCATTGATGGCCGCTTGCCGTTCAGATCCTCGATGGCCGCGCGCACCAGCGTCGCCTGCAAGATCGCTGCCAACACCATGGAAGCCAGCACGACAAGGATTGTAACGATAACGCGTTGGGCCGAGAACTCCGGAGTGCCTGTCTCGGTGCCGCTTGCCCATTTCCAGAGCCAAAGCTGGTAGAGCAACGTCGGCAAGCCTGAAAACAACACCGCCAGCCCGAGGCAAAGCACGATATTGCGGCTGATGACAGCAAAGCTGTCGTTGAAAACCCTGCCGATGCGAAACTTGTCCGGTCGTTCCAGTGTCGTTGAAACCATGATGCGTCCCCTCGCTCAATCGCCGCATATCGGCTGGTGATCCCCGCATCAAATGTGCCAACATTGGAGATCGACGTCTAGCCCACTTGCAATTGCCGCTGTGCATTGCCAGTGTCGACTTGGAACCACAGGTTGCAGGGGACGGTTGGCAGTGGCACAGCCAGGCACAGCGGAAGCCGAATGGCTGGCAAAAGCGCATCAGCAGTTGATCTCGGATAAGTCGATCCAGTTCGGCCTGCCGGCCTATGTGCCGCCGCAGCCGCCTGACTGGCTGAAGCCGCTGCTGGACCTGTTGTCGTCGCTCGGTCCCTACATGATCTATCTGTTCTGGGGGGCGGTGATATCAGGTGCCGCGATCATCCTGCTCCTGGTCTTTCTCGAGATGAAAGGTCTCGCCTGGCGCCTGCCATGGCAGCGCGCGCGGCGCGAAACCGAGGCGGAGGAAGCATGGCGTCCCGACGCCGGCGCCGCGCAGATCCTGCTGTCGGAAGCCGACTCGCTGGCCGCGCGAGGCGATTATGACGAAGCGGTTCATCTCCTGCTTCGGCGCAGCGTCGCCGATATTGCCGGCCGGCTGCCGGATTTTTTGCGCCCGTCGCTCACGGCGCGCGACATCGCCGCTGCTGCTTCGGTTCCCGCCAAGGCCCGCGCGGCGTTTACCGAGATCGCACGCATCGTCGAAGCCGCATTGTTCGCGCGCAGGCCGGTCGGCGCCGAAGGCTGGCGGCAAGCACGCGGCGCCTATGAGCGGTTCGTCTTCCGGGATGCCTGGATATGAGCGCTGCGACGATCGAACCAACCGCGCAGGAACCATTCAATCGAAGAACGCTGTTTTGGGGCATTTTCGCCAGCCTGCTTGCGGCAGCGGGTTTCTTCCTGCTGTCCACCTATGCGCCCGACTTCCGGCAACCCGGCAATGGCAGCGCCACGCCGCTGTCGAAAAGCGGCGTTGGCTATGCCGGCCTGACCGAATGGTTGCGGCTCACCGGCGAGCCGCCAGCCATGGCACGAACCGAGGACGATCTCGGCACCGACATGCTGCTGATCGTCACCATTTCACCCGAGAGCGATCCCGCCGCGCTCGACCGCATCCTCGAACTTCGGCAGGACCTGAATACCCTTTTCGTGCTGCCCAAATGGCAGACCCTGCCGCTGGAGGAGCACGAAGGATGGAAGATGAAATTCGGGCGATTGCCCGATGCCGTGGTGAACCAATGGCTCGGCCGGATCGCCGAGGGAAAGATCGGTGTTGGCAAAAGCACGGTCGAGCAACTCGACATCGAGGGCCGGGTCATTGATGCCCCTGATGAATTGCAATGGGTAGCGGATGACCACCCATTGATAGCGGCGGGCAACGGCAGCGCCGTCCTTACCAAACTCGACGACAAGCCGTTTTACATTCTGAGCGACCCCGACCTGATCAACAATGCGTCACTCAAGGACTCGGACAAGGCTGCGGCGGCGCTCGACCTGATCGCCTCGGTGCGCGCCGGCCCGGTCATGTTCGATCTCACGCTGCATGGCGCGGGGCGAAAATACGACCTTGCCAAGCTCCTGGTCGAACCGCCGTTCCTGGCGCTGACGCTGACGATCCTGGCCGCGGCGGCGCTGGCTTTCCTGCGCGGCCTCGGCCGTTTCGGCCCGCCGCGCGCCGAGCAGCGCGCCATTGCCTTCGGCAAGCGTGCGCTGGTGGATACGACGGCGATGCTGCTGCGACGCGCCGGGCGGCTCGAAGAACTTGGAGGCCGCTATGCGGCCTTGATGCGGGTGCGCGCCGGCGCACTACTGGGAGCGCCGCAGGGGCTGCATGGCGAAGCGCTCGACCGCTGGCTCGATTCTCGCGATAAGGACGAAGTCAGCGGATTCACCGCGCGGGCGCAAGCCGCCGGCGAGGCGAAAAACCTGACGCAAATGCACGAGGCAGCCGAGCGGCTGCACGATTGGACGGCAAGGAGGCTCGGTGAACGTCGATGATGTAAAGGCCCTGGCGACACGGATCAGGGAAGAAGTGGCCAAGGCGATCACCGGACAGCACGACACGGTCGACCTGATGCTGACCGCCCTGTTCGCTGGCGGGCATATCCTGCTGGAAGGCCCTCCGGGCACGGCCAAGACAATGACCGCGCGCTGCTTCGCGCAGGCTCTGGGTGTCGCCTACGGGCGCATCCAGTTCACGCCGGACCTGATGCCTGGCGATATCGTCGGATCGAACATCTACAATTTCCAAACTGGACAGTTCACGCTGACGCGCGGTCCGATCTTCTGCGAACTTTTGCTTGCCGACGAGATCAACCGCACGCCGCCCAAGACACAGGCAGCACTTCTGGAGGCGATGCAGGAGCATGCGGTCACCTTCGACGGCACCACGCATTCGCTGGGCCGCAACTTCATGGTGGTCGCGACCCAGAACCCGATCGAGCATCAGGGTGTCTATCCCCTGCCCGAAGCACAGCTCGACCGCTTCCTGTTCAAGCACCGGGTCAGCTATCCCGGTCCCGAGGAGGAACGGGCCATCATCATCCATCACGGCGGCGGCTCCGCCTCGCACGACATCGCGCAATACGGCATCAAGGCCCAGACGGATCGCAAGACGCTGGAGAAGGCACTCGAAACCGTCGGCTCCGTCACCCTCGTCGACGATGTCGTCGGCTACATCGCGGCGCTGGTGCGCGCCACACGCGACACCGCCGATTTGGAGGTTGGCGCCAGCCCACGCGCGGGCGCCATGCTGGCCAGGGCGGCGCGGGCGCGGGCAGCGCTCGACGGGCGCGCCTATGTGATCCCCGACGACGTCAAGGCACTGGCGGTGCCGGCGCTGCGCCATCGCGTTGTCCTGTCGCCGGCCGCGCAGATCGATGGCCGACTGGTCGAGCAGATCGTCTCCGACCTGGTCGACCAGACGGAAGCGCCGCGTTGATCTATCCCAGCGGCCGAGCGGTGTGGGCGGCTGCGGCGGGCGCGGTGCCGGCCTTCCTGGTCGCGCTGGCGCTGCCGTCATTGTGGTATCTCGGATTGCTGTGGATCTGCCTGCTGCTGGCCTTCCTGGCGGTGGACGCCGCGGCCGGACGCGGGCGGAAATCGCTGGCCGCCAGCCTCCACGCGCCGCCGCAGGTCGGCGTCGGCGGCCAGTTCACCGTCCATGTCGCCGCCCGTCTTTCAGGCCGGACGCCGACCCTGGAGGCGCGCGTCGGTCATGATGAGCGCCTGGCGCCGATCGGCGGAACCGGCGGTCCCCTGGCTGCCACGAAGGATGGCGGATCGCTCGACCTGCGGTTCCAGGCGCTGCGGCGCGGCATCGCCAGCTTCGATCGTCTGTGGCTGCGCTGGCGCGGGCCGTTCGGATTGGTCTGGAACCAGGTCGTCCTGCCGATGGAAAGCAAGGTGGCAGTGTTGCCCGACATCCGCAGCGCCCGCGACCAGGCGATCACGCTGCTGCAGCGCAACGCCCTGCCCGACGGGCATGCGCAGCGCCGGGCCGGCCAGGGCCGGGAATTCGAGGCGCTCAAGGATTATCAGCCCGGCATGGGCCGGCGGATGATCGACTGGAAGCGCAGCGCCCGCCACGGCAGGCTTCTGGCGCGCGAGTTCCGTATCGAGGAGAACAACAACATCGTGCTGGCCATCGACAGCGGACGCCTGATGTGCGAGCCGGTCGACGGCCTGCCAAAGGTGGACCGGGCGGTGGCTGCCGCCTTGCTGTCGGCGTTCATTGCGCTCAAGGGCGGCGACATGGTCAGCCTGTTCAGCTTCGATGCGCGGCCGCGCGTCGCCAGCGGCGCGGTGCGCGGCTCGGCCAGCTTCGCGATGATCCAGAAGCGGGCGGTTGAGATCGACTATTCCAACGAGGAAACCAATTTCACCCTGGCGCTGACCACGCTTGCGGCGCGGCTCGACCGGCGCTCGCTGGTGATCATCTTCACCGACTTCGTCGATCCGATCAGCGCGGAATTGATGCTGCGCACCGTCGGCCGGCTCACGGAGCGGCATCTGGTGCTGTTCATGATGATCAGGGATGTCGAATTGGAGAGTTTGGCCGACATGCCGCCTTCATCAGGCGAGAATGTCGCCCGCGCCGTCGTCGCCGGCGGGCTTTTGCGCGAAAGGCAGGTTGTCATCGGCCGGTTGCGGCTGCTCGGCGCGCATGTGATCGAAGCCGACCATCAAAGGCTGGGGCCGGCGCTGGTCGAGCGCTACCTGCAGTTCAAGCGCGAGGATTTGTTGTGACTGCGCCAGTACCCGGCGATGCTCGACGCGGCGATGCCGTACGCCAGTCGCTGGCCAGCTTCCGTCGGGAGCGCGAGGCCGACTGGAAGGCGTTCGAGGCGCTTCTCACCCGCGTCGAGAAACGCGCGCCGCGAACACTGTCGGAAGAAGAGCTGCTGTCGCTGCCGCTGCTCTACCGGTCGGCATTGTCTTCGCTTTCGGTGGCGAGAGCGACATCCCTCGACAGCGCACTGATCGCCTATCTCGAATCCCTGTCGCTGCGGGGATATTTTTATCTCTATGGGGCACGCCGCGGACTACCGCAGCGTGTTGGCGATTTCTTCCTGCACGACTGGCCCGGTGCCATCCGCGATTTGTGGCGCGAGACGCTGGTGTCGGTGGCGCTGATGTTTGTCGGCATCGGCGCCGGCGCCTGGCTGGTAGCGTCCGACAAGGGCTGGTTCGACGCGATCATCCCGTCGGGCCTGGCCGCCGGCCGTGGCCCCGACGCTTCGGCCGAGATGCTGCGCAGCATGCTTTATGGTGGCGACAATGGCTTTCTCTCAGGCTTTGCCGCTTATCTTTTCACCCACAACGTCCAGGTCGCAATCCTCGCCTTCGCGCTTGGGTTTGCTTTCGCCGTGCCGACGGTGCTGCTGATGCTGTTCAACGGCTGCATGCTGGGAGCGATGTTCCAGGTCTACTGGGCAAAGGGGCTTGGCATGGAACTTGGCGGCTGGCTGGCCATTCACGGCACCACCGAATTGTTCGCCATCGCACTGGCCGGCGCAGCCGGCATGCGGATAGGGACGCGCATCGCCTTTCCCGGCGAGTTGCCCCGCATGACGGCAGCCGCCCATGCCGGACGCATCGCAGCGACCGCGATGGTCGGCGTTTCGGTCATGCTGCTGTTTGCCGGACTGCTCGAGGGCATCGGCAGGCAGACGATCACCAGCGACGTCACCCGCTATGCCATTGGCACCGGCATGCTCGCACTGTGGATCGGCTACTTCTATCTGTTCCAGGTGGTGCGCAATGGCGACCGCTAGACGCGCCGCGCTGGCGACAATGCGCTCGCTGATCACGCCTGAAGGTGTCGACCTCCAGATAAAGCTGGCCGACGCCGGCACACGGGCTGCCGCTTTCCTGCTCGATGTCGTGTTTATCGCCACGGCTGCAATCGCCGTCACGATTGTTGCGCTGTTCGGGGTAACAGGTTTCGGCACTGATAAATTGCAGCCGCTTTTCATCGTCTGGATCATCGCGATCTTTTTTCTGCGAAACGTCTATTTCATCGCCTTCGAGGCGGGCCGGCGCGCGTCGACCCCCGGCAAGCGGATCATCGGCATCAGGGTGGCGTCACGCAACGGAGCCGGCCTGTCGGTCGATCAGGTCATCGCCCGCAATCTGATGCGCGAGATCGAGGTCTTTCTGCCGCTGTCGATTATCGCCGGACGCAGTGGGATGGGCGTCGCCGATACGCTGACGACAGTTTTTGGACTGGTATGGACCCTGCTGTTCGCCTTGTTCCCGCTTTTCAATCGCGACCGGTTGCGGATTGGCGACCTCCTGGCGGGAACCTGGGTCGTCGAGGCGCCTAAGCGCACGCTGATGGAGGATTTGTCGGCACGAAAAGATCCGGTCGCCAGGACTTTTCAGTTCAGCCACGCCCAGCTCGATGCCTATGGCATCGCCGAACTGCACAAGCTGGAGGAGGTGCTGCGCCGCGACGACTATTTCGCGCTGCGGGCGGTGGCTGAGACGATCGGACGCAAGATCGGCTCAACGCCGCAGGCGCATGATGCCCGCCCGTTCCTGACCGCGTATTACGGCGACCTGCGAGCCCATCTCGAGCGAAAGCTGCTGCTGGGCAAGCGAAAGGAAGACAAGCATCAGCGTTAGGAACGAAAGGCCGTCTTACCCCACCCACTTCTCGTAGTCCGACACCAGGAGGTGCAGCGGCGCGACGTCCTCGTCGACGTCGGCGAAGCGGCCGATCGGTTCGCGGAAGACATTGTCGGTGAGATCGTCGTTGACGGTCGAAACCTCGCCGATCAGCACATCCTTGCCCTCGGCCCAGAAGGCATGCCAGACCCCCGGCAGCAGCGTCACGCTCTCGCCCGGATCGAGCTTCAGGAGCCCGCCCGCCGGCAGCCGGTGGATAGTCCCGTCGACCGGCACCGATACTTCCGCCTTCGGGTCGATGCCGCCGTCGCGATCGTGCATGAACAGCTCCAGCACCAGCTTGCCGCCGCCGCGGTTGATGATGTCCTCGGCCTTGATGTTATGGCGATGCATCGGCGACAGCTGATCCTTGCGCGAGATCATGATCTTCTCGGCATAGAGCATGCCCATGCCCTTCTTCATGTCCTCGTAGCGACCGTTGCGAACGGTGAACAGGAAGAGGCCGAGCTCGTCGAACTTGCCCTGGCCGTAATCGGTGATGTCCCAGCCGAGCCGCGAGGAGAAGATGGCCGACGAATCCTGCCGGCGCGCCTTCATCTGTTCCGGGGTCCAATAGGCGAAGGGCGGCATGATGTAGCCGAACGAACGGATGAAGGCATCGGCGTCGCGGATGATGTCGTTGATAGCGGAGCGTTTCATGGTTGTGGTTCCTTCCCATCGGCTTGGGCGATCTCCAACCGAATAGCCGAACACCGATCCGGTGTCGACGTAAACCGCGTGCTGGCCTCATGACATCCGGGCCGATCAAGGCCATAAGTCCAGGCAAATCCCAGGGTGAAAATCCATGCTGAGCATAGACGACCTCGATACACCGGCGATCCTGATCGATGTCGACCGCGCCGAAGCCAACATCGCGCGGGCGCAGGCCCACGCCGACCGCCACGGGCTGAAGCTCAGGCCGCACATCAAGACCCACAAACTGCCTTACTGGGCAAAGAAGCAGATCGCAGCCGGTGCGGTCGGCATCACCTGCCAGAAGATCGGTGAAGCCGAGGTGATGGCCGATGCCGGCCTCACCGACATTTTTCTGCCTTACAACATTGTTGGCCGCGCCAAGCTGGAGCGTCTCAAGGCGCTGCACGGCCGCGTGACACTGTCGGTGACATCAGACAGCATGGAGACGCTTGCGGGTCTCGGCGCCACCTTCACCGATCCAGGCCAGCCGCTACAGGTGCTGGTGGAGTGCGATACCGGTATGGGCCGCTGCGGCGTCCAGTCGGCCAGCGAGGCTGTCGCGCTGGCCAGGGAGATCGACAAGGCCAGGGGGCTCGCCTTCGGCGGGCTGATGACCTATCCGGCGGCAGGCCGCGCCGCCGAGGCCGAGACTTGGCTGGCCGATGCGCGCCAGGCGCTCGCCGCGTCCGGCCTTGCCTGCCAACGCATCTCCAGCGGCGGCACGCCGGATATGTGGCGCGCAGGCGAGGCTTCCGTCGTCACCGAGTACCGCCCCGGCACCTACATCTACCTCGACCGCTACCAGGTCGCCAAGGGCGTCGGAAGCCTCGACGATTGCGCGCTGACGGTGCTGTCGACGGTGGTCAGCCATCCGACGCCGACACGGGCCATCCTTGATGCCGGCAGCAAGGCCTTGTCCAGCGACACGCTGGGGCTGCCCGATTTCGGCGAATTGCTGGGTATTCCGGGCGCCACCGTCACCAGCCTCAGCGAGGAGCACGGCAACGTCACGCTTTCCGGCGGCGCCAGGCTGCGTATCGGCGAGCGCGTGCGCATCGTGCCCGACCATTGCTGCGTCGTCACCAATCTGTTCGACGAAGTTCACTTGATCGCCGGAGAACGGGTGCTGGAGACGCTGCCGGTGGCGGCGCGCGGCCGCATGGGGTGAGAAGCGGTCCCCGGAGCGGACGGAAAGCCAATTGCTTGGCTTTCGAGCTTTGACCCCCTGAGCCTGCGAGGGGGCAAAGCTGAAGGGAGTCAGGCTGATTGCCGTTCGGCCTGCCGTGCTGCGACGCGGCGCATGGCAATGACCCGGCGACGCAGGATTTCCGCGCGCATCGCCATCAGATGCAGCGCGAAGAACAGCACGGTAAAGCCCAGAGCCATCACCAGCAACGGCCGCAACAGGCTGGGATCGATGGTCGGCCCACCGAGCCGGATCACCGAAGCCGGCTGATGCAGCGTGTTCCACCAGTCGACGGAGAATTTGATGATCGGGATGTTGATGAATCCAACCAGGGTGATGACTGCAGCGGCCCAGGCGGCGCGGGCGGCATCGTCGAGGGCCCGCGTCAGCGCAATGATGCCGAGATACATCAGGAACAGCACGAACACCGAGGTCAGCCGCGCATCCCACACCCACCAGGTGCCCCACATCGGCTTGCCCCAGATCGAACCGGTGATCAGCGCGAGCGCTGTAAAGACGGCGCCGATGGGTGCCGCCGATTTGAGCGCGACGTCGGCCAGCGGATGGCGCCACACCAGCGTGCCCAACGCGGAAACCGCCATCAGCGTAAAACACATCATGGCCAGCCAGGCGAACGGCACATGGATGTACATGATACGTACGGTGATGCCTTGCTGGAAATCCTCCGGCGCCGTGAAGCTCATGTAGAGCCCGGCGGCCAGAAGGAGTGTGGCGATGGTTGCCAGCCACGGCACCACCTTGTCGGCCAACCCGACAAACCGCGTCGGGTTGGCGAAATCCATCCAGCCGCTGAGGCGCGAAGTCATGTCACTCATGCAGCTTTACATAAACCGGTGACAGGCTTGGGGCAACTACAGCACCGTGTCGCAGGCGCGGCCTTGCCTTCTCCCCTTGTGGGAGAAGGTGGATTGGCGCGCAGCGCCAAGACGGTTGACGGGTGCTGGCCGGAGCGAGGCCGGCGCTAAGCTGGACCACCCCTCATCCGTTGCCTTCGGCGACACCTTCTCCCACAAGGGGAGAAGGGAAGAACTCAGGCGGCCGCGTCCGTGATGGTCCGGCTGAGGCGGCGGACTTCCTCGTCGTTGAGCAGGCCGCCGGCGCGCAACAGGCTGGCGAAGCGGCCATTGCGCATCGACAATTCGGCGAAGCCACCCATTTCGACCACCTTGCCCTTGTCCATGAAGACGACCAGATCGGCATCGCGAACAGTGGTCAGGCGGTGCGCGATGATGAAGGTGGTGCGGCCGCGCCGCAATTCGTCGATCGCTTCCTTGACGCGGTCTTCCGTCTCGACGTCAAGCGCGCTGGTCGCTTCGTCGAGCACCAGGATGGGTGAATCCTTCAGCACGGCGCGCGCGATTGCGATACGCTGGCGCTCGCCGCCCGAAAGCTGTCCACCGCGTTCGCCGACGACCGTATCGTAGCCGTTGCTCTTCGACAGGATGAAATCCTGCGCGGCAGCGGCGTTGGCGGCGGCGTGGACCTCATCATAGGTCGCCTCGGCGCGCCCGACGCGGATATTGTCCTCGATCGAGCGGTTGAGCAGGCCCGCATCCTGGAACACGGTGGCGATCGAGTGGCGCAGCGACTTGCGGGTCACCGTGCGGGTATCGATGCCATCGATCAGGATACGGCCGCTGGACGGCGAAAAGACCCGCTGCAGGAGATTGATCAGCGTGGTCTTGCCTGCGCCGGTCGGGCCGACGATGGCCACGGTCTGGCCGGCATGGACCTCGAACGACACGTCGTTCACGCCCTGCCCCGAATTGGCGAATTCGAAGTTGACGTTTTCGAAACGCACATGACCAGTGACGTTGACCAGGTCACGCAACCCGTCCGGCTCGGCGGCCTCGGCCGCGGAGTCCTCAAGGCGATAAAATTCCTCGAGCTTGGCCCTGGCTTCCGAAATCTGGTTGGCGAAGGCCGACATCTGGTCGAGCCGGGCGATCAGCAGCGTGGCAAAGCCGGTAAACGCGATGACGTCACCGATACGCAATTGGCCATGCATGACCAGATAGGAGCCGATCAACAGCACGACCATCATCGAAATGGTTGACGACAGACGGTGCAGGGCGTTGGCCAACGCCCACCAGTCGAGCACCGGATACTGGGCATCAAGCAGATTCTTGACATAGCGCTTCAAGGCGTCGGTCTCGTGGCCGATGCGATTGTAGCTCTGCAGCACGGCGACATTGCTGACCGAGTCGCTCACATGCGCGAACACCTGGTGAAAATGCCGCTCCACGGACGCCTGGCCTTCCCTGGTGCGACGCATCACCAGCCGGCCAATTCCGACGTAGAGCGCGCCCAGCGCCAGCAGGACCATCGACATGCGAATATCCATGCTGAGCGCCGTCGGCACCAGCAGAACCAGCGCGACAACTGTCGACAAATGCTGCCTCATGAACTCGAGCCAGAGGCTGAACAAGGTCTCGACCGCGCGCAGCAGCGTATGCAGGGAATTGGAGGTGCCGCGCTGATGATGCCAGGCAAGAGGCATGGTGATCACGCGCTCGAATGACTGGCAAAGAACCTCGCTGCGCCGCGCATGGGCAAAACGGTCCGCGCCGCGCGCCACCAGAACGAAGGCGATGACGTTGAAGACGCCGATACCGGCCCATAGGCCGAGCGTCGAAAAGACCGAGCCGCTATCCGAAATGGCATCGATCACCCGTCCGAACATGATCGGCTCAAGGATGGCGATAATCGCAAGCGCGACATTCGCCCCACAGATAAACGCGACGCGTTTTCTGTCGGCAGCGAGATAACCGAGCGCTCTCCAGTAGATTTGCAGAAGGGACACTTCAGCTACTCCGGCAAATTGTTATTGTGCACTGCATCATTTTCTGACTCGTACTCGTTGACGTGTCGCGAAACAATGCCCTCGTACCCCTTCAGTTCCCAATTCGCGAACAAAAGATGGCGACGCTGCGAAATCTGTCGTGATCACCTAACGGTTTGAGAAGAAAGGTAAAATGTCAGCCTTGCGGCAAAATCGTGGCAGGCAGGAAGCACTGCCGAAATTTTAATCAGCAACTTGGCATGTACGAATCCCAAAAGCCTGCATCGGCTTTTGGGATATCTCATGCGCAATAGAATTGCTCGAGCAACTTTAAATAACGCACATCCTCAAGATGTACAAAGACGCTCCAAATCCTTGAAGCTACGCCGGTATCCTGACGACCAGATCGGCCTTGTCGCCGGCTTTCGGTTCGAAAGACGAAGCCTTCGTCTTTTTACCATTTACCTCGAGCGAGACGGCTTTGGCCTTCTTGTCGCGGACAACCTGAACCCTGAGCTCGGCTCCCAGCACCTTGAGCGTTGCCGCATAGCCATCCCAATGGCTGGGCAGTTTCGGCCTGAACTGGATGCGCTCGCCCCTGCGCTCGATGCCGAGGATGCCTTCGACCGCCGCGCGATAAAGCCAGCCGGCCGAGCCGGTATACCAGGTCCAGCCGCCGCGGCCGCCCTTGCCTTGCCCGGCGTAGACGTCCGCCGCGACGACATAAGGCTCGACGCGGTAGTGCTCGGCAGCGGCTTCGTCGGGTGCATGGTTGACCGGGTTGAGCATCGAGAAGCAGCGGTAGGCGTCGTCGACGCGCCCCATTTCGGCGAGCGCAATGACGAACCATGTCGCCGCGTGGGTGTACTGGCCGCCGTTTTCACGGACACCCGGCGGGTAGCTCTTGATGTAGCCTGGGTTCTGTTCCGTCCTGGAGAAGGGCGGCGTGAAAAGCTTGACGATGTTGAGCTCGTCGTCGACGAGCATTTTCATCGCCTGCTGCATCGCCGTCGTCGATCGCGCCGGATCGCCCTCGCCCGACAGCACGCTCCACGACTGGGCAATCGAGTCGATCTTGCATTCCTGCGAGCTGCGCGACCCCAGCGGCGTGCCGTCGTCGAAGCTGCCGCGACGGTACCATTCACCGTCCCAGGCCGTGCTTTCCAGCGCCCGCTTCAGCACGCCCGCGTGTTTTGTCCAGGCTTGCGCACGCTTGGCGTCGCCTTCCGCCTTGGCGACAGCTGCAAAGTCGCCCAGCGTCTTCAGCAGGAACCAACCCAGCCAGACGCTCTCGCCCTTACCGTGCTCGCCGACGCGGTTCATGCCGTCGTTCCAGTCACCGCCGAGGATCAGCGGCAGTCCGGCGGGGCTGCTGCGCTTGATGGCAAGGTCAAGTGCGCGCGCACAATGATCATAGAGTGAAGCGGTCTTCTTCGATATCTCCGGCGTGAAAAAGGCGTCGTGCTCACCTTCTTCCAGCGACGGCCCTTCGATGAAGGGCAATTGTTCCCTGAGGATCGCGGTATCGCCGGTCACCAGCAAGTAGTGTGCCGTGGCGTGGGCGAGCCAGACCACGTCGTCGGAAATCATGGTGCGGACGCCTGCCTCGGTTCGCGGCAGCCACCAATGCTGCACGTCGCCTTCGGGGAATTGCCGCCGCGCCGCGTTGAGGATCTGGTCGCGCGCCAGTTTCGGATCATGGAGAAGCAGGGCCAGCGTGTCCTGCAACTGATCGCGAAAGCCAAAGGCGCCGCTCGCCTGGTAAAACGCCGAGCGGGCGCGGATGCGGCAGGCAAGGCTCTGATAGGGCAGCCAGTGGTTGACCATCGCGTTGAGCGCCCTGTCCGGCGTCTCGACCTGGATGGTGTCGAGAAACCCTCGCCAGGTGCGTTCATTGTCAGTCAGCCGCTGATCGAAATCCTTGCTGCAATGATGCTGTACCAGCGCGCTGGCTTCCTCGGCAGAGGCTGCATCGCCGAGCAGCCAGAGCAGCGTCACGTCGCCGCCGGCAGGGATATCGACGTCGCGTGCAATTGCCGCACAAGGATCGTCGCCCGCCTCGACGCGGCCCGACAGGCTTGCGCCGCTGAGCACGGCTTGCGGGAGTTCGCTGGTACCGTGGCGGCCAATGAACTCGCCGCGGTCGGCCGTCACCGAGTGTGCCGCGCCGTCGGCGGCCAGGAAGGCGACCCGCTCGCTGAAATCGAGCCCGTAGGGATTTTGCGCCAGCAACGCGCCCGTCGCGGCATCCCTGGACGGAACGATGGTCGCCGCGGTGCGCGAACGATGGCTGCCAAGAACCCATTCCGCATAGGCATAGACGCGCAGTCGCGCCGGCGCCGAACCGGAATTCTGGATGCGCAACCTGGAGATTTTCACCGGATCGACGGAATCCACCACATGGGTAAGGTCCATCGACAGCGGCCCGCGCTTCGAACGGAAGGTCGAAAACCCCTGCCCGTGCCATGTTTCGTAGGTCATGGCGGGATCGCGGACGACGGCGGCCAGCGGCGAGAACGCCCGGCCGCTGGCATGATCGTAGATATAGATGCCCTCGCCTGGCCGGTTGGTGACCGGGTCGTTCGCCCACGGCGTCAGTTGATAGTCGCGGCTGTTTCGGCTCCAGCTGAAGGCAGCGCCCTCAGCCGAAACGTGGAAACCGAACGAGGCGTTGGAGACGACGTTGATCCAGGGCTGCGGCGTCGTGCGCCGGCCAGCAAGGCGCACGACATAGTGGCGTCCGTCGCCCTCGAAACCGCCAAAACCGTTCCACTGGTTGAGCCCGCTGCCGTCGGCACTGCCGTCGAACGAGGCTTGGGCCCACGTCTGTGGCGCCGGCGGAGACGGTTCACGAAGCGCTGCTGCACCCGCCGGCTGCAAGGCGTCCCGCGCTTGCAGCGCAGCGGCCTCGGCGCGCTCGATCTGATCGAAGATGGTGCCGTTGCGCGTGTGCAGAACGACGCGAGCAGTGGCCAGCAGCGTCTTGTAGGTCGCCTCGTCCATGAGGTCGCGGCGCACCGCGAAGATGTGCTGGCGGGGTCCTAGCTCCTTGCCGCGCAGGCGGCTGTTTTCGCACAGTGTCTCGACCGCCCGTTGCAGGTCCTGCACGTAGGACGAAGCCTGCTCGTTGATGACGACAAAGTCGATCATCATGCCTCGGGCGCGCATGTATTCCTGGAAGCGGAGTGCCTGCGCAACGATTTCGAGATCGGCGACATCGCCGATCCTGACCAGGAAAATCGGAAAGTCGCCGGATATGCTGGTCGGCCATAGGCCCGATTGCCTACCGAGCCCGGAAGCGATCGATTCGGCCGGAAGCCGCAGGAACGGATCCGGATAAATCAGGTAGCGCGCCAGATTCTGCACATTGGCGGCATCGGCAAGGCTGAGACCGAGATGCCGGGTCTGCACCTGTGAGCGGGTCCAGGCGAGCATCGCCTGGCGCGCGAAGGCTTCCGGATGATCAAGCCGCGCAATGGCTTCTTCGAGTTCGGCACGGTTGGCGCCGACGGCAGTCCAGAAAGTCAGCGCTATCTTCTTGTTGGCCGGCACGCGCACTTGTCGGCGAAGTGCCGCGACCGGATCCAGCGTGAAGCCGGAATGGCCGCCAAGCTTGGCGCCGGGATCGAAGGCGGCGGCCTCGGTAATGGTGCGGCCGCGGCCTATGAAGGCGCGCCGGTCGGTTTCGGCCTCGGCGTCGCGCGTCGACCCAGACGGGTCGGTGACGAAATGCACCATGGCGACATCAGGCTCGTCCGTTTCCCGCTTACGTCTGGTGGCGAAGATCGCTGCGTTATTCGCAGCGATTTCGGTTTCCACGAACATTTTCGAGAACGCCGGATGCGCGTTGTCGGATGCTTCGGAGCCCAGCACCAGTTCAGCGAACGAGGTCACTTCGATATGCCGGTCGACCGGGCCGTCATTGTAGAGCGTCACCCGCCGGCCTTCGCCATTTCCTTCCGAAATGACGATGCATTCGACCTCCGAACGCAGTGATCCCACTGACTTGACGAAGCTCGCCTTGTCGTCGGAGAACAGCGTCCGCACCTCTTCGTGGGCGGCACGCTTCGGCTCGGCGGTGGCCGACCACCAGTCGCCGGTGCCGGAGTCGCGCAGGAAGATGTAGGAGCCAAGCCGATCCTCGGTCGGGTCCGGCTGCCAGCGCGTGACGGCAAGCTCGGCCCAGCGACTATAGCCGGAGCCGGTCGCGGTAACCATGACCGAGTAGCGGCCATTGGACATGACGCTGGTCGAACGCAGCGCCTTGAGCGGGTTGAGCACGATGCGCGTATCGGGGCTTTCGGCTTCCGTTTCGTCCTTCGACCGTTCGTCGGCCTCTGTCCTGACGGTGGCGGTCGGGATGTCGCGCGGCGCTCTTTCCTGCAGCAGCAACTCGGCCGACTCGATCACCGGATCGCTGTGGAAGCGGTCGCGCAGGCGTCCTTCGAAGATGGCGTCGGCGACGGCGGCGATCGACATGCCGGAATGGTGGGCCATGTAGTTCAGCACGACGACATGGTCGGTGCCCTCCGGCACGCGTTGCGGCGTGAAATCGACCGCATCGTAGAAGCCGTGCCGGCCAAGGGCACCGAGCCGCCTCAGCCTGGCCAGGTTCTGCACCGATTCACGCGGGGTGAACTGCGCCGCCAGCACGGTCGCATAGGGGGCAATCACCGTGTTCTGGCCAAGACCTCGCTTCAGGCCCAGCCCAGGCACGCCGAAATTGGTGTACTGGTAGGTCAGTTCGCGATCGCGGGCGTTGTAGGCCGCTTCCGAAATGCCCCAAGGCACGTTCTTCGAGCGGCCGTACTGGATCTGGCGCTTGATGATGAGCTTGCTGGTCTGGTTGAGGATGCTGCCTTGCGGCTCCTTCATCACCAGCGGCGGCATCAAATACTCGAACATCGAGCCGGACCAGGACATCAGCGCGCCCTTGAACCCGATCTCGACGATCGGCCGGCCGAGGTGGAACCAGTGCTCCGTCGGCAGATCGCCCTTGGCTATGGCGAACAGACTGGTCAGCCGCGCCTCGGAAGCCAGCAGGTCGTAGCAGCTCTCGTCGAGCTGATGCTCCTCGACCCGGTAGCCGATCGACAGAAGCTTGCGTTCCTTGCGCATGAGGAAGGAGAAATCCATCTCGAAGGCAAAGCGGCGCGTGCGCTCGCGCAACGACAGAAGCTTGGCCCGCAGCGCCTCGACTGCAGTGTCGTCGCTATGCGCGTCATGGACATGCGCTTCGCAGGTGGCTTCCAGTCTCGCCGCCCAGTCGGCGATGGTGTCGCTCTGCGTCGATGCGGCCTCAGTATGGATGGCGATGGCGAGCTTGCGGATCTCACCGGCCAGAACGGCCAGGTTGATGGTGCGGATCGACGCCATCTCGGGCTGTGCCTTGATCGATTCGACCGCGCGTCGCATGCCATCGAGGCGATCGGCAAGTCGCTGGCGCAACGGCCGCAACTGGCGGCGGTCGTCAGGCAACTCGGCCAGGCTTTCGTCGAGGATCGTCACCGTATCGAGGATACCCTCGAAGTCGCCCTGAAGGTGGACTGCAGGCGCTTCCGCCCATTCGGCACAGGCTGCCGCCACCGCCACCAGATGGCCGGCGAGATTGCCGCTATCGACGGCGGAAATGTACAGCGGATAGAGCGGCTTCAGCGTCGTCGTGTCATACCAGTTGAAGAGATGGCCGCGCTCACGCGGCATGCTCTCGATCGTCGACATTGTCGCGTCGATGCGGGTGGCGGCGTCGGACAGGCTGATCCAGCCGAAATCGCGCGCCGAAACCACTGACAGGAGATAGACGCCGATATTGGTCGGCGAGGTGCGGGGGGCCACGACAGGCGCCGGACTTTCCTGGAAATTGTCGGGCGGCAGATTGTGATGCTCGGCCGTCACGAAGGTCTCGAAATAATGCCATGTGCGCCGCGCAATCGTGCGCAGCACATGGATGTCCGCCGCCGATATGCGCAAACGGTCCTCGGTTTCGGCCGAGCGGCTGATAAAGAAGGCGAAGGCCGGCGAGCCGATCCAGAACAGCGCGAAGAAGAAGGCGACGAAAGCTCCGGTGGAATCGGCCACAACAGGGATGGCGAGGCCGACGACGCCGACGATCACAGCACCGTACATCATGCCGTAATAGGAGCCGAGATCGTTGTCGCCGATCTTGTGAGCCTGCGAGGCAGTGCGCCATTCGAGCAGGTTCTTCCGGCTGACGAACAGGCGGTAGAGCGTGCGAATGATGGCATCGCCCATCATCCAGGCCAGATGCGCCATCAGCACGATCTTCAGAGCCACCAGGGCGGTGCCGAAGACGACGTCGCGCGCCAGCGCCGAGAAATGACCGCGCGGCGTCTGGTCGCCGCTTTTCGGCAGAATGGCGTGGACGATGTCGAACGTCGGCGCCATGAAAAGTGTGAGGATCAGCAGCGCCTGCCATTGCGCGGCCTGGGTGAAGGGCAGCAGCGTCCAGCCGGCGATCGCGGCCATCACCCAGAAGATCGGCGTCAGCGACCGGCGCAGATTGTCGACCATCTTCCAGCGCGACAGCGCCGGCACGTCGGAACGCGGATTGAGAATGAAGCCCAGAAGCTGCCAGTCGCCCCGCGCCCAGCGATGGTGGCGCGACGCGTCGACCGAATAGCGGGTCGGATAGTCCTCGACCAGTTCGACGTCGGTGACCAGTGCCGCGCGCGCCAACGCGCCTTCGAGCAGATCGTGGCTAAGCACGGTGTTTTCTTCGATGCGGCCCTTCAGCGCCGCCTCGAAGGAGTCGACGTGATAGAGCCCCTTGCCGGTGAAGGAGCCGTCGCCGAAGACGTCCTGGTAGATGTCCGACACGGCAAATACGTAGGGATCGAGGCCGCGATTGGCAGAAAAGACCCGCTGGAAGAAGGATGCGTCGTCGCCGCTGGTCAGCGACGCGGTGATGCGCGGCTGCAGGATGGTATAGCCGGCAGTGACGACGCGCTTTGCCGCATCGTAATGCGGGCGGTTGAGCGGATGGCAAAGCTTTCCAGCCAAACTGGCGACGGCATCGCGGGTGGTGCGCGTATCGGCATCCAGCGTCATCACATGGATGACGTTTTCCGGCAACGGCACGTCCAGCGGCAGAAAGGTGGTGTCGCTGTCGCCACGCAGCAGAAGATTCAGTTCGTGGAGCTTGCCGCGCTTGCGTTCCCAGCCCATCCAGGCGCCCTGGGATTCATTGTAGAGCCGCCGGCGGTGCAGGACGTAGAAACGCGGCGCGCCTTCGCTGGGATAGCGGGCGTTCAGCCGCGCGATCTCGTCGCGAGCATATTGGAGGATCTCGATATCCGCCGCATCGATTTCGGTTTTGCTGTCCGGCCAGTCCGAAAGCAGAGCGAAATGGATTTCGTCCGCCGTGTTGGCCAGGTGGTGCACTTCGATGTTGCGGATGTTCTCCTCGACGTCGTCGCGCGAGCCGATCAGCGACGGCACCACCACCAGCGTGCGCGCCTCGGGCGGCATGCCGTGTTTATAGTCGTAGCCGACGAGGCGCGTCGGCTTCAGGAACAACGATACGACGGTGTTGAAGAAGGCAAGCGCGCCTTCGCTGGCCGGCACGGCAAACAGCGCCAGCATCAGGACGATCGACGGTATGGACAGGCCGAGACTGGCAAGGGCGTTGCCGGAGAGGACAAGAAGCAGGACCGTCAGCGCGAACACCGGCACGACAATGCCCAGCCATCCGGTCTTGCGGAACGCCCGTTTGATCGTGACGCTGACCGTCGGCCGATAGCCGATCGCCTTTTCCAGTTCCAGCCGGCGCGGGCCGACCAGAAAAAACCCGACGTCGGTGTGAGCGGTCGGACCGGTGACGGTGGTATCGGCGACAGCGGCATGGCCGGCGAGTTCGATCGCCTTTTCAGCAACGCGGAATTCGGAACGATCGGAGCGGCGCGCCATTTCCTCGATCGCGGTCCGGTACTGGTCGCGCGAGAAGAAATCGAGCGCGGCAAAATCGGTGCGCTCGCGCAGCAAGGTGTCGATGCGGCTGACATCTTCGAACCAAACCGTCCAGTCGATATCGTTGATGAGCCTGAGGCCGCGGATGATGTTGCCGGTGGTTACGTTGCCGCTGGACAACGTGCGATGCTCGCTGATGATGATTTCCTCGGCATCGGAGCCGGACCTTTCAAGCTCGCCCTCCAGCCATTCCAGCGCCCTGCCGGCATTTTGCGACCCGTCGCGCAGACGGTAGAGCAATTGGGTGGCAAAGGTGGTGTCTTGTGCATGGGCGACGTAGTTCGACAGGATCGCCTGACGGTCGGCGGTTTCATCGAGTGCCAGCACGCGGTCTGCGACCTCGTTGGCAATCTGGCGCATCTGCCGGGTACGACTGACCCGGACCGCGATCCGGCGAAGATTTTCGATCAGAACGAAGCGCAGCAGCGATGGCAGCGCCCAGAGCTCGCCGATCTTCAGCGGCTCGACGGCCTGAAAGCCTTCGACGATCGCCTTGAACATGGTCGCCGAGACCGAACTGTCCGAATGGGCGACATAGGTCCAGGCCAGCGCAAGGGCGCGCGGCACGCTGGCGCCGTCGGACAGTTTCAGGGTCGGCAACTGACGATAGAAGCGGCGTGGCAGGTCACGCTTTACCTGGAAGATGGTTTCCTCGACCAGATAGTTGTTGTCGAGCAGCCATTGCGCCGCCGGCGTGATCGTCTCGCCTCTCGCCTGCGCGGCATTGGTCGAACGGTAGACCTCGAGGATCTTGCTGGCGCTGTCGCGGACGCGTGGCTGGAAATCGAACGGCTCCAGGCCGAACAGATCCTTGACGTCACCCTTGGCGAGGCTTGTACCCAGCGTGCGCAGGCGCTCTTCCGGCAGGAAATTGGAGCGTATTGGCTCTTCCGTGATGGCCGGAAAGCTCGCGCTCGTCTTTTCCAATTGGGTGGGGTCTGTCTGTATATTCATTGAAAATTCCGCATGGGGGACGCGCTAGCGGCGTCACCGCCACGGCAATGTCCCTAGAACCGATTGAAATGGAATTGGTTGCATCGAAACAAGGGCCGAAAGTTTATTTTCGCACCAGACCTGCAGACGAACCACCTCCCTCCCGCCGGGAGTTGATCGACGGAAGGATTCGGGCTTTTTCGTGATCTGGGCTTGAGCTTACGGCATATTTCGCCGGTGTTGTGATCATGTTTCGAAACAGGCGTTAATCGTTTGCCGCAACGCGATCGATGCGGATCACGAACAGCGTCGCTGGTCGCGCAGGCTCGACGCGCTGTGACAGAGCGTCGTCCGGCCCGAGCAACAGCGCGTCGCGCGGTCCGATGCGGACAAGCGCCGCGCCGGCCACCGTGACCTCGCCGTCAACACACAGGATGAGGGTCGCATCGGCGGCTGACTGGATGTCCGTCGGAGCTGAAATAACCAGGCGATCGACGGCATGGGTCATCCGTCCACGCCGCATCATGACGTTGAGATCGGTAATCGGACCGGCGATCAGCGCCGCTTGCGTCGGCACATCGGCCGCAAACGAAAGCGGGGCGGATGTTTTGGTCAGCGTAGTCGTCGGGCCGCCGGCGATATCGAGGACAATCCCCTCACCTTCCAGCACGGCCAAGCTTCGGTCCACTCCGGCAAACTCGGAGAATGGCCCGCCGCTTTCGACGCGCGCCATGGAGACGCGCCAGTCGAAATCGTCGAGCGCAGCACCTGTGGGCGAGACGGCGATTTCCGTCGTCATTCCGCCGCCGTTCTTCCACGGCATGGACCGGTATTCGGCTGCTCGCAGGATGCACAAGGCGCGGTTCAGCCGAGGATGCCTGGCAGGTTGAGCTGGTGCTCCCTGGCGCAGTCGATGGCGAGGTCATAGCCGGCATCGGCGTGGCGCATGACGCCGGTTGCGGGGTCGTTCCATAGCACCCGCTCGAGGCGTTTGGCCGCTTCGCGTGTGCCGTCGGCAACGATGACCATGCCGGCATGTTGCGAAAACCCCATGCCGACGCCACCGCCATGATGCAGCGATACCCAGGTTGCGCCGGAGGCGGTGTTGAGCAGCGCATTGAGCAGCGGCCAGTCGGACACGGCGTCCGAGCCGTCCTTCATCGATTCCGTCTCGCGGTTCGGCGAGGCAACCGAGCCTGAATCGAGATGATCGCGGCCGATGACCACCGGCGCCTTGAGCTCGCCTTTCGCCACCATCTCGTTGAAGGCGAGGCCGAGCCGGTGGCGGTCGCCGAGACCGACCCAGCAGATGCGGGCCGGCAGACCCTGGAAGGCGATGCGCTCACGCGCCATGTCGAGCCAGTTGTGCAGGTGGGTGTTGCCGGGCGTCAGCTCGCGCACCTTGGCGTCGGTCTTGTAGATGTCCTCGGCATCGCCGGAGAGGGCTGCCCAGCGAAACGGACCGATGCCGCGACAAAACAGTGGCCGGATATAGGCCGGCACGAAACCCGGGAAGGCAAAGGCATTGTCGAGCCCTTCCTCCTTCGCCACCTGGCGGATGTTGTTGCCATAGTCGAGCGTCGGCACGCCGGCATTCCAGAACGCCACCATCGCCTCGACATGTTCGCGCATCGACGCGCGCGCCGCCTTTTCGACCGCCTTCGGGTCGCTGGTGCGCTTCTCGCGCCATTCGGCGAGCGACCAGCCCTTGGGGAGATAGCCGTTGAGCGGATCATGCGCCGACGTCTGGTCAGTGACCAGGTCGGGGCGCACGCCACGCCGCACCAGTTCCGGCACGATGTCTGCGGTGTTGCCGACCAGGCCGACCGATTTCGCCTCGCCGGCCCTGGTCCAGCGCTCGATCCTTTCCAGCGCCTCGTCGAGCGTGTCGGCGCGTTCGTCGACATAGCGAGTGCGCAGCCGGAAATCGATGCGGTCGGGATCGCATTCGACCGCCAGGCAGCAGGCGCCGGCCATGACCGCGGCCAGCGGCTGGGCGCCGCCCATGCCGCCGAGGCCGCCGGTCAAGATCCATTTGCCCCTGAGGTTGCCGTCGTAATGCTGGCGGCCGGCCTCGACGAAGGTCTCGTAGGTGCCCTGCACGATGCCTTGGGTGCCGATGTAGATCCACGAGCCGGCCGTCATCTGGCCGTACATCATCAGGCCCTTCTTATCGAGCTCGTTGAATTTCTCCCATGTCGCCCAGTGCGGCACGAGGTTGGAATTGGCGATCAGCACGCGCGGCGCATCGGTGTGGGTACGAAACACGCCGACCGGCTTGCCCGACTGCACCAGCAGCGTCTCATCGTCTCCAAGCGTCTTCAGAGAGGCGACGATGCGATCAAAGTCGTTCCAGGTGCGCGCCGCGCGGCCGATGCCGCCATAGACGACCAGTTCGTTGGGGTTTTCGGCGACGTCGGGATCGAGATTGTTCATCAGCATGCGCAACGGCGCTTCAGTCAGCCATGTGCGGGCATTGAGCTCGGTGCCGCGCGGGCTGCGGACTTCGCGGATGTTGTGGCGAGGATCGGTCATGGCGTCACTTTTCCTTTCGAATGAGCTGCGCGGCGATGCGTCAGCGCCCGGCCCAGGCAATCGCGCTTTCCAGGATCCGCTTCAGCGTGGCGCGGATCGGCGCGGCGAATGCCGGGTCGTAAGGCACCGGCCAATTGTCGGGCGTACCTTTGCCCTCGGGCTCGCGCATATAGCCGCGGTTGGACAGTTCCATCTGCAGCGCATGAACGCCGTTTTGCGGCTGGCCGAAATGGCGCGTGATCCAGCCGCCTTTGAAGCGGCCGTTGACGACAAAACTCTCGCCGGTCTCGGCGAGGATCTGGCCGACCATTGCCTGCAAGCCCGGATCGGCGCTTTTGCCGTCATTGGTGCCGAGGTTGAATACCGGCAGAGTGCCTTCGAACAGCCGCGGCAGCATCGAGCGGATCGAATGGCAGTCATAGAGGACGATCTTCCGGTGCACGGCGCGCAGCCTGTCGATCTCGGCCTGCATGGCGGCATGGTAAGGCACAAAGTACTTTTCGCGGCGCTCGTCGACCTCCGAGGCATCAGGCTCTTCCCAGACACGATAGAGCGGATCGCCGTCGAAGGTCTCGGTCGGGCACAGGCCGGTGGTTGCCTGGCCGGGATAGAGCGAGACGCCGGAGGGATCGCGATTGACGTCGATGACGGTGCGCGAGATCGCGGTATGCACCACCGTCGCGCCGAGGTCTTCGGCAAACTCATACAGCTTGTCGATCCACCAGTCGGCGTCGCGGCGGCCGAGCCAAGGCGACACCAGCCGGTTCTCAAGGCCGGCGAGATCGATGCCGGTGTGCGGGATCGAGACCAGCAGGGGGGCGGTGCCGCGCTTTACAGTGAGCCAGGAGGGCGCGTTCATGAATGGTCTCCCTGCGCTGGCGCTTTGCGGCGACCTATAGAGGCGCACATCCTCACGACGCGATTCCCGGCAGCGCCACCGCGCCCGCTGCCTTCACGACAGCGCCGCTGCGCACCATGGCGATGGCCTTTTCCATGTCGGGGTGGAAATGCCGGTCATTGTCGAGATGCGGCACTTCGGCCCTGACCAGTCTGCGCACCGCTTCGAGCGGCGCACTCGATGCCAGCGGCGCATGGAAATCGCAGCCCTGCGTGGCGGCCAGCAATTCGATGCCGATGACGGCCGTCGCATTCTCGATCATGCCGATCAGCCGGCGCGCGCCATGTGCCGCCATCGAGACGTGGTCTTCCTGATTGGCCGAGGTCGGGATCGAATCGACACTGGCCGGATAGGCCTTTTGCTTGTTTTCCGAGACGAGTGCCGCCGCCGTCACTTGCGGGATCATGAAGCCGGAATTCAAGCCTGGCTTCGGGGTCAGGAAGGCCGGCATGCCCGACAGCGCCGGATCGACCAGCATGGCGATGCGCCGTTCCGACAGCGAGCCGATCTCGCAGACGGCGAGCGCGATCATGTCGGCGGCGAAGGCGACTGGCTCGGCGTGGAAATTGCCACCGGAAAGTGCTGTGTCGTCCTCGGCGAAGATCAGCGGATTGTCGGTGACGCCGTTGGCCTCGGTGCCTAGCGTGCCGGCGGCCTGGCGCAGCACGCTGAGCGCTGCACCCATCACCTGCGGCTGGCAGCGCAAGCAGTACGGGTCCTGCACGCGTTCGTCTCCGACCCGGTGCGATTCACGGATGGCACTGCCGGCCATCAGGTTGCGCAGCGCCTCTGCCGTCTCGATCTGGCCAGGATGCCTCCTGAGCAGGTGGATGCGCGGATCGAAGGGGGCGTCGGAACCCTTGGCGGCATCGGTCGAGAGCGCACCGGCGACCAGCGTCGACTGGTAGAGCACTTCGGCGTCGAACAAGGCGGCCAACGCATAGGCGGACGAAAACTGTGTGCCGTTGAGCAGCGCCAACCCTTCCTTGGCGCCAAGCGTGACCGGCTCCAGCCCGTGCGAGACAAAGGCGACCTTGGCCGGGAACCGGCCATGCGGGGTAAAACATTCGCCGACGCCGATCATCACCGCCGTCATGTGCGACAGTGGCGCAAGGTCGCCGGATGCGCCGACCGAGCCTTGCGCCGGCACCACCGGAATGACGTCGTTGGCGAGCATCGCTTCGAGCAGCTCAATGGTCTGCGGTCGCACGCCGGAGGCGCCCTGCGCCAAGCTGGCCAGCTTCAGTGCCATCATCAGCCGGCAAACAGCGACCGGCATCGGTTCGCCGACACCGGCGGCATGCGACAGCACGATGTTGCGTTGCAGCGTCTCGAGATCGGCGGCGGGGATACGGACGCTGGCCAATTTGCCGAAACCGGTGTTGATGCCATAGACCGGCTCACCCTTGGCGACGATGCGGGCAACGGCCTCGGCGCTGGCCTTGATCTTTGGCCAGCAGGCCGCGTCCAGCTTCGGCATCGCGCCACGATAGATTTCGCGCCAGTCGGCCAGCGTCGTGTTGCCCGGCTTGAGTTTGAATTCACTCATTGTCCCCTCCAGATGCGGGCATGCAGCGGGTTGAAGCCCATGCGGTAGACGAGCTCGGCCGGGCGCTCGATGTCCCAGATCGCCAGGTCGGCCGATTTCCCAGCCTCCAGCGTGCCGGTTCGTCCGAGCAGTCCGAGCGCGCGGGCGGCCTCGCGGGTGACACCGGCAAGGCATTCGTCAACAGTCAGACCAAACAAAGTCGCCGCCATGTTCATGGTCAGCAGCAGCGAGGTCAGCGGCGAGGTGCCGGGATTGCAGTCGGTGGCGACCGCCATTTTGACGCCGTGCTGGCGAAACAGGCCGATCGGCGGCTTCTTGGTCTCACGGATGAAATAGTAGGCGCCGGGCAGGATCGTCGCCACGGTCCCGGCCCTCGCCATCGCCGCCGCACCCGCCTCGTCAGTGTATTCGAGATGGTCGGCCGACAGGGCGCCATAGCGCGCCGCAAGTTCTGCGCCGTGCAGGTTGGACAATTGGTCAGCGTGGAGTTTTACCGGCAGGCCTGCTGCTTTCGCCGCGTCGAACACGCGAGCAATCTGCTCGGGCGAAAAGGCGATACCTTCGCAAAAACCATCGACCGCGTCGGCCAGGCCCTCGGCGGTGACGGCCGGCAAAATCTCGTTTGCGACCAGATCGATAAACGCGTCCTTGTCGCCTTTCGCTTCAGGCGGCAGGGCATGCGCGCCGAGGAAGCTCGTTGTTACCGTTACTGGACGGTTTTCGCCCAGGAGCCGCGCGGCGCGCAGCGATTTCTTCTCGTTTTCGAGATCGAGCCCGTAGCCCGACTTGACCTCTATGGTGGTGAGGCCTTCAGCGATCAGCGCGTCGAGGCGCGGCAGCGACTGCGCAACCAATTCCTGCTGGCTGGCAGCGCGCAGCGCCTTGACCGACGAGACGATGCCGCCGCCGGCCCTGGTGACCTCTTCATAGGTGGCGCCGGCCAGCCGCATCTCGAATTCGTTGGCGCGATTGCCGGCGTGGATCAGATGAGTATGGCAGTCGATCAGGCCGGGTGTGATCCAGCGGCCTTCGCAATCGTCAATCTCGGCGTTCTGGCTGAACGCTGCCGGCATGTCGGCTTCCTGGCCGGCATAGACGATCAGACCATCGCGCGCGACGATCGCGCCGTCTTCGACGATACCCAGTCCGACGGCGCTGTCGGCCATGGTCGCCAGTCGCGCATTGCGCCAGAGGCGGATCTCCCCTGCCCGGCTTTTGCTCTCTCCAGCCATCATCTTTTCCGTTTCAATCGGCGGTGGTTATGTATATACATATTGAAACGCACTGCAAGTGGTATCATTGCACGGGACACTGGGAATCGGAGAGAAAAACGTGACGGCGATCTTTGCGGAACAGGCGCTTCTGCCCGACGGCTGGCATTCCAATGCCCGGATCGTCCTCAGTGATGGCCACATCACCACGGTCGAGCAGAACACCGCATCCCAGCCCGGCGACGAACGCCATGCCATTCTGCTGCCAGGCATGCCGAACCTGCACAGCCACGCCTTCCAGCGCGGCATGGCCGGTCTAGCCGAGCTGCGCGGCCCTTCAGCCGACAGTTTCTGGAGCTGGCGCGAGGTGATGTATCGCTTCGCGCTGTCGATGACGCCGGATCAGGTCGAGGCGGTCGCCGCGCAGCTCTATGTCGAGATGCTGGAGGCTGGGTTCTCACGCGTCGGCGAGTTTCACTATCTGCATCACGACCGCGACGGCCAGCCCTACGCCAACGTCGCCGAAATGGCCGACCGCATCACCGCCGCGGCTGCCGACACCGGCATCGGGCTGACGCTGCTGCCGGTCTTCTATGCACATTCCTCTTTCGGCGGCGCAGCGCCGAACGAAGGCCAGCGGCGATTCATCAACGACATGAATCGGTTCTCGCGGCTTGTTGAGAAATGTCACGAAACCGTTCGCACCTTAAATCACGCGGTCGTCGGCATAGCCCCGCACAGTCTGCGCGCCGTGACACCGGAGCAGTTGGAAAACATCGCGACAATGGCACCCGGCGGACCGATCCACATCCACATTGCCGAGCAAGTGAAGGAGGTCGAGGACTGCCTTGCCTGGTCCGGGGCGCGGCCGGTCGAATGGCTGCTCGCCAATGCCAGGGTCGATAGTCGCTGGTGCCTGATCCACGCCACCCACATGACCGAGACCGAGACGGCGGCCATGGCGAAAAGCGGAGCAATCGCCGGCCTCTGCCCGATCACCGAGGCTAATCTCGGCGACGGCACCTTTGCAGCACCTTTGTTCAAACAGCATGGCGGCCGCTTCGGCGTCGGCTCCGACTCCAACGTGCTGATCGGCCTGCCGGACGAATTGCGGCAGCTCGAATATTCGCAGCGCCTCGCCCACCGTGCCCGCAACCTGCTGGCGGTCGCCGGCGGTTCGACCGGGCGCGCACTGTTCGATGCCGCGCTCGACGGCGGCAGCGCAGCGCTCGGCGCAAGTCCCTCGCGGATCGCCGCTGGCGCCCCAGCCGATTTCATCTCGCTCGATGGCAAGCACCCGTCGCTTGCCGGCAAGACGGGCGATGCAGTTCTCGACACCTGGATCTTCGCCAACGGTTCCAAGGTCGATTGTGTCTGGGTGCATGGCAAGAAACTGGTCAGCAGTGGCAGGCACGCAAGGCGCGATTTTATTGCCGAGCGTTTTCGCAAGGTGATGGCGGCGCTTTCGCCATGAGCATGATCCAGACAATGGATGCGAACGGCGGGGATGCGGACGGCGGCGAGCCCCTCTCGCTGCATCAACGCATCCTGTCCGACATCAGCGAACGAATCCTGTCCGGCGCCTGGGCGCCCGGCCACCGCATCCCGTTCGAGCACGAACTGACGGCCGAGTACAAATGTTCGCGCATGACGGTGAACAAGGCGCTGTCGCAGCTTGCCAAGGCGGGGCTGATAGAGCGCCGCCGCCGCTCTGGCAGCTTTGTCCGGCGGCCGCAGTCGCAAGCCGCGGTGTTGGAAATCCATGACATCAGGATCGAGGTCGAGGCGCTCGGCCTGCCCTATCGCTACGAGCGTGTCGCGCGGCATAAAAGGCGCAGCAGCGCCGAGGATCGCGCCTTGCTGGAACTCGACTCCAACGGGCCGGTGCTGGCGCTGGAATGCCGGCATTTCGCCGGCAAGCGGCCGTTCGCCCACGAACAGCGGCTGATCAACCTGGCCGCTGTGGCCGAGGCTACCAACGAGGAATTTTTTGCCGTCGCGCCCGGGCCGTGGCTGATCGCCCGCGTGCCATGGAGTGCCGCCGAGCACCGCATCCGCGCCGTCGCCGCCGACAGACACATTGCGACCGCACTCGAAATCGAGTCCGGCGCCCCCTGCCTGGTGGTCGAGCGACGGACATGGAGCGCCGAGCACCCGGTCACCCATGTCCGTTTCACCTATGCGGCCGACAGCCACACGCTGGTCGCGCGGTTCACGCCGTCGCAGGGGTAACCCTCCCTCTCAGGGGGAGGGTCGGCGAGCAGTCGGAGCGCAGCGGAGATTGCGAGACGGGGTGGGGTCGGCGAAGTTGCACCGACCCCACCCCGAGTCACTAAATGCCGCCATGCGGCATTTGCTCCGCGACCCTCCCCTCAAGGGGGAGGGTTAAGAGCCGCATCTCAAATCGCTGCAGTAATAATAATCTCGACCAGATATTCCGGCCCGGCAAGCTTGGCCTCGCCGGTGGCGCGGGCCGGGGTATGGCCCTGTGGCACCCACTTGTCCCATTCCGCGTTCATCTCGGCAAAGGTGCTCATGTCGGCCAGCCAGATGATCGCCTGCAGGATCTTGGTCTTGTCGGTGCCGGCCTTGGCCAGCAATTCGTCGATGGCCGCTAGGATGTCCCTGGTCTGGGTGCCGACGTTTCCGCCTGGTTCGCCGACCTGACCAGCCAGATAGACGGTGTTGCCGTGGATGACGATCTGGCTCATGCGTGGGCCAACATCGATGCGACGAATGCTCATTGGACGTTTCCTTCCTTTGTGGGTCGCGCCTCTTTAGAGTCGCGGTTCGCTGGGGGCAAGGTTGCATGAGCGAATCCTCTTGAGCCAGCAGGCGTGGGGCGAAAATAGGCACACGCAAATTGCTCCGGTCGCCGCAATTCCGCCGGATTGACTTGTTGACTAATGTAATAACATCACATATCCACCGCCGCTGCCGTATTAGTGGTGTCCCACGGATCGTCACATGACCAAAACCTGCCTGACATTCCGCGACCTGACGCTGGGCTACAACAGCCATCCGGCGATCCATCATCTCGATGGCACGATCCGCCGCGGGTCGCTGACTGCCGTCGTCGGCGCCAATGGCTCGGGTAAGTCGACCCTGATGAAGGGTATCGTCGGCGTGTTGAAGCCGATGGCCGGCACGGTTGTCCGGGCGCCCGGCGTGCGCGCAGCTTATCTGCCGCAACAGTCGGAACTCGACCGCTCCTTTCCCGCCCGTGTCGTTGATCTGGTTTCGCTCGGCCTGTGGCCACGGCGCGGGCTGCTCGGCCGCTACACCAGGGAAGATCGCGATTCGGTCAGCCAGGCGCTGATGGCCGTCGGCCTCGGCGGCTTCGAGAAACGCCCGATCGACACGCTGTCGGGCGGCCAGCTGCAGCGCACGCTTTTCGCCCGCGTGCTGCTGCAGGACGCCGATCTCATTCTGCTCGACGAACCGTTCAACGCCGTCGATACCAAGACCGTCGGCGACCTGATCGCACTGATCAAGCGCTGGCATGGCGAGGAACGTACGATCCTGGTTGTCGTCCACGATCTGGAACTGGTGCGCCAGAATTTCCCCGAGACGCTGCTGCTGGCGCGCCAGCCAATCGCCTGGGGCGAAACCAGGGAAACGCTGCGCCCGGAAAACCTGTTGCGCGCGCGCCGCTTCCACGAAGCCTGGGAGGAGAACGCGCCCTGGTGCGAGCCCGACAAGCACGGTGATCACGGTCACGGCCCCGGGCACAACCACGCGCACGACCATCATCACGGCTCCGGGCCGCGGGCAGCATGATGGACACGCTCTACGGTTTTCTCATCGCTCCGTTCGCCGAATTCGCCTTCATGCAGCGGGCGCTTGCCGGTTCGCTGATGCTGTCGCTCGGCGCCTGCCCGGTCGGCGTGTTCCTGATGCTGCGGCGCATGAGCCTTTCCGGCGACGCCATGGCCCACGCCATCCTGCCGGGTGCTGCCGCCGGGTTCCTGTTTTATGGGCTGGAAATCCTGCCGATGACCATCGGCGGGCTGATTGCCGGCATCATCGTCGCGCTCGGCGCCGGCGCCGTCTCGCGCTTCACCATCCAGCGCGAGGACGCTTCGATGGCGGCCTTCTACCTGATTTCGCTGGCGATCGGCGTGCTGATGGTGTCGATCCGCGGCTCCAGCGTCGATCTCATGCACGTGCTGTTCGGCACCGTGCTTGCGCTCAACAATGAAGCGCTGACGCTGATCGGCGGCATCGTGCTGGTCACGCTGGTCAGCCTCGCCATCTTCTGGCGGGCGCTCGTCGCCGAATGTCTCGACCCGCTGTTCCTGCGTTCGGTCAGCCGGCTGGGCAGCCCGGTGCATTTCATCTTCCTCGGCCTCGTCGTGCTCAACCTGGTCGGCGGCTTCCAGGCACTCGGCACGCTGCTATCGGTCGGGCTGATGATGCTGCCTGCGGCTGCCGCCCGCTTCTGGACCATGCGCGTCGAGCCGATGTGCGTGCTGGCGGTGCTGATCGGCTTTGCCTCCTGCGTCGCCGGGCTGCTTTTGTCCTACCACGTGTCGCTGCCTTCCGGCCCGGCCATCATCCTGTCGGCCGGCGTGGTCTATTTTGCCTCGATCCTGTTCGGCACGCGCGGCATCCTGCGCGCCCGCATTATCCATCACCGCCACAGAACCGCCTGATCCCAAAGGAGTGCTGTCCATGCTGAAATCGATCCGCGCCGCCCTGGCAGTGGGCGTTATGACATTGTCAGCCTTTGGCGCGTCGTCGGCCCTCGCGGAGCCGTTGAAAGTGGTCGCCAGCTTCACGATCATTGCCGATTTCGCGAAAAATGTCGGCGGCGACCGGATCAACCTGACCACCATCGTCGGGCCGGATGGCGATGCCCATGTCTACGAGCCGAGCCCGGCTGACGCGGTGGCGATGGCGGGTGCGGATGTGGTGCTGGTCAACGGCCTGCATTTCGAAGGCTTCTTGCAGCGCCTGGTCGACGCCAGCGCCACCAAGGCGACGATCGCCGTTTTGACCAAGGGTGTCACGCCGATCAACTTCAAACCCGAATTCGCCGATGCCGATGCCGAAGATACCGATCCGCATGCCTTCCAATCGGTCGCCAATGCCAAGATCTATGTGAAGAACATCGCCGACGCCTTCTGCACCGCCGACGCCGAGGGTTGCGACAGCTACAAGGCCAATGCCGCCGCCTATACCGAGAAACTCGACGTGCTTGAGGGCGAAGTTCAGACGGCGATCCAGTCGATCCCGAAGGAGAAACGCGTCGTCATCACCTCGCATGACGCCTTCGGCTATTTCGAGAAGGCCTATGGCCTCACCTTCCTGGCGCCCGAGGGGGTGTCGACCGAGTCGGAGCCGTCCGCTGCCGACGTCGCCAAGCTGGTCAGCCAGGTGAAGCAGGACAAGGCGGCGGCGGTCTTCATCGAGAACATCGCCAACGCGCGGCTGATCGAGCAGATCGCCAGCGAGACCGGCACCAAGGTTGGCGGCACGCTTTATTCGGATGCGCTGTCGCAACCCGACGGCCCGGCCTCGACCTATATCGACCTGATGCACAACAACATCGCCCAGATCAAAGGCGCGATCCTCGGAAGCTGATGCATTCCTAGCCAGCCGGGCCGCGTCGGCTCGGTTGGATTCTCCGTCGAAAATAACTATCTGCGCAGTGGGATTTCATTCTGCGCGGATTGCCGATCTCGTCGGGGAGTCTTAAGACTGCGGCCAAACCAGTTTTGCGAGGAAACATGGAATATCGTCAGATCACCGAGGACTATTCGGTCTCCGGCCAGATCCAGCCCGAAGAAGTCGCCGCCATCAAGGCCGCCGGCTTCAAGAGCGTCATCTGCAACCGGCCTGATGACGAGCAGCCCGGCCAGCCTTCGGCGGACACCGTCAAAGCGGCAGTCGAAGCCGCCGGGCTTACCTTTCGCTACATCCCGGTCATCAGCGGCCAGATCACCGCCCAAAATGTCGAGGACCAGGCTGAGGCGCTCGATGCTCTCGAAGGCCCGGTGTTCGCCTATTGCCGTTCCGGCGCACGCTGCACCAACCTTTTTGGGCTGATCCAGCAGTCGAAGGGCTAAATCGGCAGCGCGCCGGTTTCCTTCAGCGTTTCCAGCACGATCGCCGTCTTCACATGCTGCACGGATTCGTGCGGCAGGAGCACGCCGTTGACGAATTCCGAAAGCGATTTCAGGTCGGGCGTCACCACTTTCAGGATGTAATCCATCTCGCCGGTCAGCGCGTGCGCCTCCTGCACTTCCGGCAGCCGCGCCACCAACTCGCCGAAGCGCCGCGCATTGTCACGGTTGTGGGTGGCGAGCGTCACCGAGATGACGTTGACCAGTGAGAAGCCGAGCTTGTCGCGGTCGAGCACCGCGCGATAGCCCCTGATATAGCCGTCCTCCTCCAGCCTCTGGCGGCGGCGCGAACATTGCGACGCCGACAGGTTCACCCGTTCCGACAAATCGTTGTTGGTCAGCCGTGCGTCGCCCTGCAAGAGAGCCATTATCTTGCGGTCAAACTGGTCTATGCGCGCCTCATCCATGATTTTTTCATCCACCATGCACAATTCCCGCATGATCTATTCGTTTAAAGCGTTTGAATGCAAGCACCATGCGCCTGCTCCGCGCTATAGTAGCGTCAAAATGGCCCTTTGCGGCCAAGCAGCTTTTGGAGGACAACACCATGGGTCCCTTCCCGCACGATGCGCCGCCCGCAACGATCAGCAAGGCCAATCCCGCCGGCACCGACGGCTTCGAATTCGTCGAGTTCGCGCATCCCGAACCGGAAAAGCTCGCCGAGCTTTTTACCCGCATGGGCTATGTACCGGTAGCCAAGCACCGCACCAAGAACATCACCGTCTGGCGGCAGGGCGACATCAACTATGTCGTCAATGCCGAACCCGGCTCCCATGCGATGAAATTCGTCGACAAGCACGGCCCCTGCGCGTCCTCGATGGCCTGGCGGGTGGTCGATGCCAAGCACGCGTTCGACCATGCTGTCGCCGAGGGCGCCACACCCTATGAAGGCGTCGACAAGGCGCTCAATGTGCCGGCGATATCAGGCATTGGCGGCTCGCTGCTTTATTTCATCGAGGTCTACGGCGACAAAGGCTCGGCCTACGAAGCCGAATTCGACTGGCTGGGCGAGCGCGACCCGAAGCCGGAAGGCGTCGGCTTCTATTATCTCGACCACCTCACCCACAATGTCTATCGCGGCAATATGGACAAATGGTGGGATTTCTATCGTGACCTGTTCGGCTTCAAGCAGATCCATTTCTTCGACATCGACGGCAAGATCACCGGCCTGGTCAGCCGCGCGATCACCTCGCCCTGCGGCAAGATCCGCATCCCGCTCAACGAGTCCAAGGACGAGACCAGCCAGATCGCCGAATATCTGAAGAAGTACAATGGCGAAGGTATCCAGCACATCGCCGTCGGCACGGACGAGATCTACGGCGCCACCGACAGGCTGGCAGCCAACGGGCTGAAGTTCATGCCCGGCCCGCCGGAAACCTATTACGAGATGTCTCATGCCCGCGTGCACGGCCATGACGAGCCGATCGAGAGGATGAAAAAGCACGGCATCCTGATCGACGGCGAAGGCGTGGTTGACGGCGGCACGACCAAGATCCTGCTGCAGATCTTCTCGAAAACCGTAATCGGCCCGATCTTCTTCGAATTCATCCAGAGGAAGGGCGACGAAGGTTTTGGCGAGGGCAATTTCCGTGCGCTGTTCGAATCGATCGAGCAGGACCAGATCAAGCGCGGGGTGCTGAAGGTGCAGGCGGCGGAGTGAGGTGCGCCTTCAAATTCCTTGCGGTTCGATCAATTATGACCTAAATTCTGGTCATAAGAGGTCTGACCATGAATGTTCCGATGGCAAAAGCGAAGGCCCAACTCTCCGAGTTGGTGAAACGTGCGCAGGCCGGTGAAGAGATCCATCTGACGCGGCATGGCGAGGTTGTGGCAACCTTGAGCGCTCCCGCCCGGGCTGGCGGGAGCAAGGGCCTTTTTGGAGCCCTGAAAGGCCAAATTCGGATATCGGATGATTTTGATGAACTCAGTCCCGAATGGGACGAGTACATTAAATGAGCCACCAATATCTGGTGGATACTCATATTCTGCTTTGGGTACTGAACGCAGACTCGCGCCTTTCGGACCACCATCGCGACATCTTTCTTGCGGGCGAGGATGTGGTTGTCAGCGCCGTTTCGGTAGCAGAGATCGCCATCAAGAAATCGCTCGGCAAAGTCACGCTCACAGGCAACATAGTGGAAATCTTGCGATCGAACGGCATTCCGATCCTCAGTGTGAATGAACTACACGCGGCGAGGCTTGAGCATTTGCCGCTCCATCACCACGATCCTTTCGACCGTCTGCTCATCGCACAGGCTAAAATTGAAGGCCTGACGTTGGTCACTGCGGATCGGCATTTTTCAGCCTATGACGTTGCGTTGGTCTGATCACAGATTCAGCCGCTCAACCTCCGCCTTTCTCAACTTCAAATCATAGTTGAGCAAAAACTCATCGAGTTGCGGCGGCTTTACCGAGGTGCCGGACATCATCGCATGCACCTGGCCGCGATGATGGATCCCATGGATGAAGAGATGGGCGAGCAGATCGCCGATGCGCTCCGGTATTTTTCCGTCCTCGCGCCGGTCGGTGATGACATGGCGGTCGAGATCGGCCGCCGACAAATGATCGCAAAAGGCGATCAATCGCCGGTCGGATGCGCCCTGGGCGTCAAACAGCGCTTGTGGTTCATCGAACGGCACGAAATCGTCATGGGCCGCGGCGCCAACGCCGCCCTCTTCGAGAAAATCGAGGTAGAGATGATCGACCGCGAGGATGTGGTTGAGCGTTGCCTTGATGGACGGAAAGAAGCTGGTTCGCTTGGCTTCGAATTCGCCGGGCTCAAGCTGCAGCACAGCGCTATACAGCCGGTCGTTCGACCAGAGATTGTTGCGCGCCATGCGGCGCAGATGGTCGAGCAGGTCCACGTCACACACCAGTCCAGGCAATCAATTTCACAGCGATACCGATAGCCCCTATGGCTAGCAGACGAGCGATCATACGACGGCGTAGCGCTTGCGTTTCAACATCGCTCGCAACGTCCCGATTTATAGCGACGTTAACAAGCTTCGGCAGACGCGCCACGCTACTGAAGTTACGCAGTCTTTCAGATCGATCCTCGATCTGGCGGCAGAGACGGATCGCCGAAATCAAAAGCCAGGCAGTAGCGATGCTACAAATTCCCACGAACCAAAGGTAAGCAGCGGTGTAAGGCATCTTGGGTCCCCCCGCGTTTGGAACGATTAAGCTAGATCACTCCGCTGACTGGACCAAGGATACGCCCGCCCAGAGAAGTGCGAATCCGGCGAGAACGATCAGCAGCAGCCGGTTCATGCGCCGGCGCATGGCTTGCGTCTCCTCGTCCCGCGCGACGTTCGTGTTGGTCACCGTGTGGAAAATCATCGCGTTGCGCGGAAAGCCGCTGCGGTTGGTAAGCCCGGGCGAGCGCGCCTCGATGCGATAGCTCAGCCGGACCGCCTGGATGAAGATCGCCAGCATGAGAAGAGCCCAGACACCGCAAAGAAGATAGACAGTCTCGCCTGTCATTCTCCGTATTTCTCGACCTTCTGCTCGATCGCACCAAAAATCGAATGTCCGATCCTGTCCTTCATCTCGATGCGCACAATGTCGCCAAGGCCCAGGAACGGGGTTGTCGGTTCGCCGCCCTCGATGGTCTCGATCATGCGCAACTCGGCTATGCAGGAATAGCCGGCGCCGCCCGCCGAGACAGGCTTGCCAGGCCCGCCGTCGAGCTTGTTGGAGACCGTGCCCGAACCGATGATGGTGCCGGCGGCCAGCGGCCGGGTTTTCGCGGCATGCACAATCAGCGCCGGAAAATCGAATGTCATGTCCACGCCGGCGTTGGCGCGGCCAAACGGCTTGCCGTTGAGATCGACCAGCAGCGGCAGGTTGACCCTGCCGCCATCCCAGGCCTCGCCAAGTTCGTCCGGCGTCACCGCGACGGGCGAAAACGCCGAGGACGGCTTTGATTGGAAGAAGCCGAAGCCCTTGGCAAGCTCTGGCGCGGTGAGGGAGCGCAGCGTGACGTCATTGACCAGCATGACCAGCCGGATCGCGGCTCTTGCCGCATCGAGGCTTGCGCCTATCGGCACATCGTCGACGACGACAGCGACTTCCCCTTCCATGTCGACGCCAAGAGCCTCTTCGACCGTGCGGATCGGATCACGCGGCGCGATGAAACTGTCCGAACCACCCTGGTAGATCAGCGGATCGGTCCAGAAGCTTGCCGGCATCTCGGCACCGCGCGCCTTCCGCACCAGTTCGACATGATTCACATAGGCAGAGCCATCGGCCCACTGGTAGGCGCGCGGTAACGGCGAATGGGCATCATGCTCGTGAAAGCGCGCTGACGGCACCGCATTGTTCTCCAGCGATTCCGCTATTGTCGCCAGATGCGGCGCGATCCGGTTCCAGTCGTCGAGCGCCGACTGCAGCGTCGGCACCAGAAACGAGGCATCGGTGAACCGCGTCAGGTCGCGCGAGACGACGACCAGCTTTCCGTCGCGCGTCCCGTCCTTCAATGTGGCAAGCTTCATGCGGTTTCCTCTCCTGATGCGGCTTTGGTGCCGCTTGAATTTTGTTCTTATGATCTCTTCCGAAAACCGGTTCTCACTTTTCGCTAACGCGGTCCTTCGGTTCGGGATCATGCTCCAGTCCCACAACAAGGCCGTCGCGGGCGATCGTCAAGTCTCCGGCCCATGTTTTCCTGACGGCGGCGATCCAGTCGGCCTCGCCGATCTCGGGATCATCGGCCGGGATGAGGTGGTTGAGCACCAGTCTTTTGGCTCCTGCATCACTGGCGATGCGCCCCGCCTCCTCAGCAAAACTATGGCTGGCGAGCAGATGCTCCCTCAGCCGCGCGCCATTGCCGGTTTTCGCGACGAGCCGCTCGATGCCGTCTTCCAGCATGGCTTCATGGACGAGAATGTCGGCGCCTTTGGCGAAATCCGCCAATGGCGGAAAGAACGCCGTATCGGCGGAAAACACCACGCTCTGTCCGGCATGCTCGAAGCGCAGCGCAAAGCAGTCGTTCACCGGCGGATGGTCGACGCGTAGCGCCAAAACCTTCAGGCCGCGCTCCTCCATCACCCGGCCTTCGCAGAACTCGATGATCGAAACCAAATCTGCGATATCAGGCCGGCCTTCGTCGACTATGCGTATCTCGATGTCGAATTCCATCGCCTGGCAAAAGCACTGCCAGTAATGGCCGGTGCCGGGCGGGCCGAACACGGTGACCGGTGTCGCCAGACCCGCCGTCCAGGCGGTGTGGATCAGCGGACCGAGTTCCAGCACATGGTCGGAATGCAGATGCGTGATGAAGACCAGGTCGAGCGACTTCAGGCTGATGCCGGTCTCGGCCAGCCCGTGCGTCACGCCAAGCCCGCAATCCACGACGATGGTACGCCCGCCGAATTTCAGCAGCGACGAACTCGGCCACGGCCCGCCCGGCCGGAGCGCCGGGCCGCCCTTCGAGCCTAGCAGCACCAGCCGATCCCGCATTGGATCAGCGCTCAAGACCAGTCGCCCTCGGGCGTGCCGTTGAAGCGCTTCTTCAGATCGGCCCAGCAGTCGATGTAATTGTCCTGCCGGGTTTCAACCTCGGCGGCGTAGCGGGTCAGCATCTGTGGGAATCGCGTCTCGAACATGAAGGCCATGGTGTTGTCGAGCTTGACCGGTTTCAGATCCGCGTGGAAGGCTTTTTCAAAACCTGTTGCGTCAGGCCCGTGGGCCAGCATCAGATTGTGCAGGCTGATGCCACCGGGAACGAAACCCTCTTCCTTGGCGTCGTACTGGCCGTGGATCAGGCCCATGAACTCGCTCATGATGTTGCGGTGATACCAGGGCGGGCGAAACGTGTTTTCGGCCACCAGCCAGCGCGGCGGGAAGATGACGAAGTCGATGTTGGCGGTGCCCTCTTCGCCGCTCGGCGCGGTCAGCACCGTGAAGATCGACGGATCGGGATGGTCGAACAGGATCGCGCCGACCGGCGAAAACGTTGCAAGATCATATTTGTAGGGCGAGTAGTTGCCGTGCCACGCCACCACATCCAGCGGCGAATGATCGAGTTCAGTGACGTGAAACTGCCCGCACCATTTCACGATCAGCCGGCACGGCGTCTCCTTGTCCTCGAACCAGGCGCAAGGCGTCTTGAAATCGCGCGGATTGGCCAGGCAATTGGCGCCGATCGGGCCACGATCCGGCAACGTCAGCTTGGCGCCGTAGTTCTCGCAGACATAGCCGCGCACTGTTTCATCGACCAGTTCGACCTTGAACACGAGGCCGCGCGGCAGCACGGCGATCTCGCCCGGTCGCAATTCGATGACGCCCATCTCGGTGACGAAGCGCAGCGCCCCCACTTGCGGCACGATAAGCAACTCGCCGTCGGCGTTGAAGAAATGGTCGTCGGCCATCGAGCGGTTGGCAACGTAGACATGGGCGGCCATGCCGGTCTGGCCGAGCACGTCGCCGGCGGTGGAGATCGAGCGCATGCCGGCAATGAAGTCGGTCGGTTCCTTCGGCATCGGCACCGGGCTCCAGCGGTACTGGCCAAGCGCAAGTTCGTGATCGCCGACATTCGGCGCGCTTTTCCACAGCGGATAATTCGCCGCCTTGAAGCGGCCGGTGTGCCTGACGCTCGGCCTGATGCGATAAAGCCAGGAACGCTCGTTGGTGCCGCGCGGCGCGGTGAAGGGCGAGCCCGAAAGCTGCTCGGCATAAAGGCCGTAGGCCGGCCGCTGCGGCGAATTCCGCCCTTGCGGCAGCGAACCGGGCAAAGTCTCGGTTTCGAAGTCGTTGCCGAACCCCGGCATGTAGGAAAAGGCCATGGCATCCTCCCTGGATTGACCAAATTGGTTTCGTTTGTAACCATTGAAAATGTAACTATCAATCGTGATGGAGCAGACCATGGAGGCTGACACCCTCGAACTCGAAAGCTTCCTGCCCTACCGGCTCTATCGCCTTGCCGATGCTGTCAGCCGCGAATTTTCCAGGGTTTACAAGGACCGCCACGGCCTGACGCGGCCCGAATGGCGCACGCTGGCCGGTCTCGGCCAGCACGGCACGATGACGGCAACAGCGCTCGGCGAACAGTCGGCCATGCATAAGACCAAGGTTTCGCGCGCCGTCGCCGAGCTCGAACAACGCCGCTGGCTGACGCGAAAACCTGATGAAAAAGACCGCCGTGTCGAGCATCTGACGCTGACCGGAGCGGGCCTTGCCGCCTATCGCGAGATGGTGCCGTTGGCAAAAGCGTTCGAGCGGGACTTGCTGGGAAGGCTGACCGCGAGCGAGCGAGCGGCGGTCACGGAAGGGATGGCGGCACTTAAGGGGGCATTGGATAGATCAACGACGCAGCTATGAAACTGCTACGCAGCGATCATTCCCACCCCTCCAACGTTTCCGGAACGGCACCCGGCCAACATCTCACCAATCCATCACCACCTTGCCGGAATTGCCGCTCTTCATCGCATCGAACCCGGTCTGGAAGTCGTCCACGCCGATGCGGTGGGTGATCAGCCCACTGACATCGAGCGGACCCTGCACCAGCGCGATCATCTTGTACCAGGTCTCGAATATCTCGCGGCCATAGATGCCCTTGAGATGCAGCATCTTGAAGATGACCTTGTTCCAGTCGATCTCGAAGCCGGTCGGCGCGATGCCCAGAATGGCGATCTTGCCGCCATTGTTCATGGTGTCGATCATGTCGCGGAAGGCGGGTGCGGCACCCGACATTTCGAGGCCGACGTCAAAACCTTCGGTCATGCCGAGCGCCGGCATGATATCGCGCAGCTTTTCCTTCGACGCGTCGACCACATGCTGGACGCCGAGTTTTTTCGCCAGCGCCAGCCGCACCGGGTTGATGTCGGTGATGACCACCTTTCGCGCGCCGACGCACTGCGCCACCAGCGCACCCATGATGCCGATCGGCCCGGCGCCGGTGACCAGCACGTCCTCGCCGACCAGATCAAAGGACAGTGCGGTGTGAACCGCATTGCCCAGCGGATCGAAGATTGCGGCGATCTCGTCGGGCACGTCGTCGGGGATCGGCACGACGTTGTGCTGCGGGATCGCCAGATATTCACCGAAGGCGCCCGGCCGGTTGACGCCGACGCCGAGCGTGTTGCGGCACAGATGCCCCCTGCCCGCCCGGCAATTGCGGCAATGGCCGCAGACGATGTGGCCTTCGCCCGAAACACGCTGGCCGATCTTGTATTCGGTGACCGCCGCGCCGAAGTCGGCGACGGTGCCGACGAATTCGTGGCCGGTCACCATCGGCACCGGCACGGTCTTCTGCGCCCACTGGTCCCAATTGTAGATGTGGACGTCGGTACCGCAGATCGCGGTCTTCCTGATCTTGATCAGAACGTCGTTCGGGCCGATTTCCGGCACCGGCACTTCTTCCATCCAGATGCCCGGCTCGGCCTTGGCCTTGACCAGCGCCTTCATCATGTTCGACATTCTTTTGTCCCTTGAAACTCTTGATCCGGAATCGCTTTTCGGTTCCGGCCGTTCAGGAAATCACACCAAGTTCGCGCCCGACCGCGCCGAACGCAGCCACCGCCCGGTCGATGTCGGCGCTGGAATGGGCGGCCGACATTTGCGTGCGGATGCGCGCCTGGCCCTTCGGTACCACCGGAAACGAGAAGCCGATAACATAGATGCCGCGCTGCAGCATGCGCGCCGCCATCTCCTGCGCCAGCGTCGCATCGCCGAGCATGACCGGAACGATCGGATGATCGGCGCCGGCCAGCGTAAAGCCGAGCTTACCCATTTCAGACCGGAACCGCGCCGCATTGGCATAGAGGCGCTGGCGCAGCGCATCGCCATTTTGGATCAGTTCGAAAACCCGGATCGAGGCGCCGGCGATCGCCGGCATCAGCGTGTTGGAAAATAGATAGGGACGCGAGCGCTGGCGCAGCCAGTCGACCACCTGGCTCTTGCCCGATGTGTAGCCGCCCGACGCGCCGCCCAATGCCTTGCCGAGCGTGCCGGTGATGATGTCCACCCTGCCCTCGACGCCGCAATGCTCGGCCGAGCCGCGCCCGTTCCTGCCGACGAAGCCGACTGCGTGGCTGTCGTCGACCATCACCATTGCATCGTACTTGTCGGCGAGATCGCAGACGCCCTTCAGATTGGCGATGATGCCGTCCATGGAAAATACACCATCGGTGGCGATCAGCCGAAAACGGCAATCCATCGCCTCCTTCAGCCGCGCTTCCAGATCGGCCATGTCGTTGTTGGCGTAACGGAAACGCTTCGCCTTCGACAGCCGCACGCCGTCGATGATCGAGGCATGGTTCAGCGCGTCGGAAATGACCGCATCCTCCTCGCCGAGCAGCGTCTCGAACAGCCCGCCATTAGCATCGAAGCAGGAGCCGTAGAGGATCGTGTCCTCCATGCCGAGAAAGCCAGAAATCGTCGCCTCGAGCTGCTTGTGCTCTTCCTGCGTGCCGCAGATGAAACGCACCGACGCCATGCCGTAGCCATAGCGGTCGAGTGCCTGCTTGGCCGCATCGCGCAAGTCGGCGCTATCGGCGAGGCCAAGATAATTGTTGGCGCAGAAATTCAGCACCCTCTCGCCGCCCACCTCGATCTTAGCCGATTGCGTCGAGGTGATCACCCGCTCGGATTTGTAGAGGCCGGCCGATTTCAGCCCTTGGAGCTCGCTGTCGATATGGGAGAGGAATGCCGCGCTCATGATCTGGCCCTGTTGAGATTGAATGGACTGTCGCCCCGCGCGGGCGAAAAATCCACCGCAAAAGCGACGGCTTCGGTGACCCGACGGTCAGTGGTCAGAATGCCGCCCCGGAATGCCGCCAAATGGCAGATGTTCAAATGCAGCTGCGGCGCGAAAGAAGGCGATAACCATTTTGCGAGCTTTCCACCGCTGCTGCTGTGTCGACTTCCGGAGCTGTTAACCTTTCAAGCCAATGGTTCTCATACCCAACAATCTGTCGGCGAGAGGGACCGCCCCAGAAAATGTCGCAGCAACCGATGCAAACCATTTCGGGCAAGCTCATATTGCTGATCAAGGCAGGCTATTGGCTGGCGCTGCTGATCATTGCAGCCATGGTGATGGCCTCCTTCATCCTTCTCCAGCAGATGATGGCTGGCCATCGGCACGACGACACGCTGCTCGATATTGTCGGCATGCAAAAGGTGCTGTCGCAACGCATTGTCTTCCTTGCCAACGCGGCAGGAGCAGCTACGCCCAATCAACAACCGGCTCTGGTCACCGCATTCAAACAGGCCACGGCCGACTTCGAGAGGAACTACGACCTTCTGCTCGAGCGCGTGGTCGGCGACCCGGCGTCACCGGCAAGGGTCGATCCAAAATCAGTCGAGAACGTCCTTTTCGCCAAGCCGTTTCATCTCGATTACTTCTCGGTCGGGCTTATCGCCAACGGCGAACGCCTGGTTTCGGCGTTTGAATCGCAACTCGGCATGGCCGACAATGGCGGCTACAAGGGTGGCGGCGAACGCGTCAACCTCGACGCTTCCGTCGCCAATGCGGCCCTGTCGGGCTATGCGGCACTCGGCCAGCGCATCAGCGCCCAAGCCGACGCGCGATCTGAGGGCCTTCTCGCTCTCCATCGAACGCTGTTCTACTCCACCCTCGGCGTCATCGTGCTGGTGGCACTTTTCATCTTCAGGCCGATGTCGAACACCATCCTGCGCAAGACGCGTGAACTGATCGATACCCGCAATTCCATGGCCTTCATCGCCGTGCATGACGGCCTTACCGGCCTGCACAACCGCACCTTCCTGACCGACCATTTCGATACGCTGATCAAGGGCGCGCAGCGCCGGCGGGAGCGGCTTGCGGCGGTCCACCTCGACCTCGACCGGTTCAAGCAGATCAACGACACGCTTGGGCACGCCGCCGGCGACTATGTGCTGGTGGTGACGGCGCAGCGCATGCGTGATTCTTGCCGGGCGTCGGATCTCTGCGTGCGTCTCGGCAGCGACGAGTTCGTGATGATCCTCAACGGTGCCGGCGGCACCGAGGACATCAACACGGTCGCCGGGCGCGTCCTGTCGCAGATCAACGAACCGATCGTCTATCGGGGCGCGACCATCCTTCCGGGCGCCAGCGCCGGCGTCGCCGTCTATCCGGTCGACGCCGACAATGCGCAAGATCTGCTCGTCCACGCCGACCTCGCGCTCCACGCCGCCAAGAAGCAGGGTGGCGGCAGTCTCTCATTCTTCTCCGAGGCGTTGCGGCATGAACTCGACTACCGCAAGCGGCTCGAGCATGACATCAGGATCGCTATCGCGGAGAAGACGTTCCAGGTCTATTTCCAGCCACAGGTTTCGTTGTCGAACGGCACGATCGGCGGCATCGAGGCGCTGGTTCGCTGGAGACATGCCGAGCGCGGCATGATCGCACCGGGCGAGTTCATTCCCATCGCCGAGAAATGCGGACTCATGCCGGCGATCGGCCGCATCGTCATCGCCAAGGCAATCAGCGAGGCGGCGGAGTGGAACCGTGCCGGCATTGCCTTCGGACGGCTCGCCGTCAACGTCTCCGGCTCCGAATTGCGTGAGGCCGATTTCGACGCCTTCCTCTTCGGTGCGCTGGAAAAGTCTGGGCTGCCGCCACAAAAACTGTCGCTCGAGATCGTCGAATCCGTCATTCTCGACGACGAGAAGACCGGCATCGCGGCAAAGCTGCGGCACATCCGCGCCGCCGGCGTCCATCTTGAACTCGATGATTTCGGCACCGGCTACGCGTCGCTCAGCCACGTCAACCCGAACGAGATCGACAGGCTGAAGATCGATCGCCGCTTCGTCCAGAACATCAATGAGAACGGCGACAACACCAAGATCGTGCGTGCCATCACCGAACTCGCCCGCGGCCTTGGCATCTCGATCGTCGCCGAGGGCGCCGAAACCGAGGCTGAGCTCGATTCGCTGATGGCGATCGGCTGCGACCAGGTGCAGGGCTACTCGATCGCCTTCCCGATGCCGCAGGACCAGGTACGCGAATGGCTGGTCGCGCGGGCGCCGAAGAGAGCCAGGCTGACGGTGCTGCAGGGAAGGCTGGCGTAAGGCGCCAACCTGACACGCCGCTTCGGAAATGTCGGCCTGATGGGGTTACGGCCGGTCTGTAGCTGGCTACCGCTACATCTTGGGCTCGCTGAAACAATGCGTTCGGCGGTTGGGATCAATCGACATTCGCCCGCAGCGTCGCCAAGACTTCCGCGAACTCCGCCAGCCTGTCGTCCGACAACCCGGTCCGCAGCCGCTTGTCGAAGGCAATGGCTGCCGTGCGCAATTTCAGGAACAGCGCCTCTCCCGCTTCGGTCAGTTCGACCTGATGGACGCGGCGGTTTTCCGGATCGCGGCGCCGGGTCAGCAAACCTTGCGTCTCCATCGCGTTCAGGTGGTGGGTCAGCGTCGCGCCTTGGATTCCGATCATGCCAGCGAGCTCACGCTGGTTGGCCAGTTCGCGCGACTTGATCGACAACAGCGTGACCCAGACCGGCAGCGTGCCGCCCGCCTCGACCAACGTGGCGTCAAAGGCCTGGGCGACAAGTTTTGCGGTGCGGGCGAGATTCATCCCGACTGGCGGGCGGTCAAAAAGCGTCATGATCCGACACTAGAGTAAGGGAAAGGCCGATGGAACTGGCCCTTGACTTTACATTGACATCTAATCATTTGATATCTAACTTTATGGCTGGCGGTAGGAAAGGAGGAATGCGGTCATGCAGTATGTCTACATCATCGTCCTCGGCCTTCACGTATTGGCCGGTGTGTTCTGGGCTGGAACGACCATCGCTGTCGCCCGCGATCCGGAGATTCGGATCGAACGGTTTTTCCGGCCGCAAATGAACGCGGCCGGCATGGTTTTCCTGACCGGCGCCCTGCTCTGGTATTTCTTCCACAGCGGCTCTTTCGGTTCGATGGAAATGGTTCTGGCCCTGGGCATCGCGACGGCCTTGATTGCCGCCGGTGTTCAGGGAGCGCTGGTCGGCTCTGCCAGCAGGCGGCTTGCCGGCACTGACTCGGCGACGGAAACGCAGTTGCGCGCGAAAATGACAAGGGGCGAACGCATCGCTGGTGGGCTGCTGGTCATCACCGTGCTCTGCATGGCCACCGCCAGAATGTTTTGAGCGGCCAGCCGCTATCGCGGTTTAAGAGATCGTACGGTGTCTGGCTGCAAGCCGGCGGCGTGCGCAGCGCGCAGATCGGACCGACGTGCCTGGTGGCTCTCCGTGCGGAGGTTCGGCTGCGCGCCACCAAATCAAATCCGAAGTGATCTTCAGATCCATACCGTCCTCGGAAATAGGCCGGCTCGTGGCTGGTCGACATGACCCGGTTCTTCAGCGTCAAATGTTTGAGCTGATAGGGCTGGAGAAGCGGATCGCTGGTGGTCATCGTCTTCCTGTTTCAAATTGTGCTAATGAGCGGCAAATTTTTGTTTTTGCGCATGTCGTACCCAAGTCCGCGCACCCTCGGGTCGGGCCCGTGGGCAGGCTTTTGGGCAACATGCAGTAAGGAACCCGCCGATGACCGATACGAAAAACCTTACCCAACTCGGCACCAACGTCGAGGCGCCAAAGAACCCTGACGCAGCAGTCCTGGAGACCGTGCCGTTTTCGCGCGGCGACGGGCCGCCAGCCATCGTTCGCTTCACCTGCCCGGAATTCACTTCGCTCTGCCCGGTCACCGGCCAGCCGGACTTCGCCCACATCGTCATCGACTATGCACCCGACACGCAGCTGGTGGAATCGAAGTCGCTGAAGCTGTTCATGACCTCGTTTCGCAACCATGGCGCCTTCCATGAAGAGTGCACCATCATGATCGGCCGCCGCATCATCGCTGCGACCAAACCACTGTGGTTGCGGATTGGCGGCTATTGGTATCCGCGCGGCGGCATTCCGATCGACGTATTCTGGCAGACCGGCGCGCCGCCGGAAGGCGCATGGCTGCCCGACACCGGTGTTGCGCCCTATCGCGGACGCGGCTGAATTCTGCTGCGAGATGTCCGGCGGGACAGCAGGATCGCCAACTCTGGTTTTCAATCGCCATGAGGCGATCAACTCATCGGTCCGTTCTCACTCACACTGATATTGGCTGAGCGCCCATTCGCCGGTCAGCGACAGAAGGTCCGATATCTTCCAGTCGCCGTCGACCTTCTTGAACTTCCATTCCAGCCGGTGCGGATTGCCGGCAACGATAAAGGCGACGACGACCTTGGCCTCATCGCCTTTGACCGCTTCAACTGTCTTCAGGCTGTTGTCGATCTCGGCCCTGTCGTACGCCGCATTGTCGAGCGCCATGTTGGGATCGAGGCATTCGCCCTGCCCCGATTTCCGCAGCGCATCGCTTTTGTCGAGCACCGACTTCGCGGGATCGACGAAATGGCTGCGCTGAGCCGGATCGAGCTCGAGCCCGACATGCTCGTAAAACGGTTTCACCAAGGCCGTCGGCGTACCCGGCCGCAGCGGAGCTGCCCGTGCATCTTCTGCTGAGAGCGGCGCGCCGAACAGGCCCTGGCCGGCAGTGCTGCACAAGCCCGCGGCCAGCAGGCACACAGTCGCCAGGGCCAGGACGCGGGCCATGGCATCACTCCGGAGTCTGGCCAGCCAGGCATTCGAGCGCACTCAGCGTCCAGCCGCTGGTCTTCGAGGTGATGTCGGCCACCTTCCACTGGCCGTCGACCTTCTTCAGCGACCAGACCATTTCGCGTTTGGATTCATCGCCTTCCGGGAAAAGGTTGAAGGTCACGGTCACGTTGGCGCTGTCGCCATCCACTGCTTCTGACAGCTTCAACGTCTTGGCGACTGTCTTCTCGTCAAAGTCCTGCGCGTCGAGACCGGGGGCGAAGTCGATGCAAGGCACCTCGTCCGGCTTGTTCTTCTGCGCCTGGTCGTTGAGGTCGAACAGCTTTGTCACCGGCTCGGTGAAACGGTCGCGGTATTTCGCGTCGGCCTCGAACTTGACCTCGGGCATGTAGAAGAACTTCACCGCATTGGAGGCCGGCCCGGCCAGGGCGGCCGCAGGCGCCGCGATCGAGAGAGCGGCGGCAAGCACAATCAGTCTCATCCGATAATCTCCAGGCTTTCGTGGTGGGTACCCGTTCAATACCACGAATCCATAGCGAGCGCGGTGACGTGAGGCCGCCCGAAGAAGTCAGCGAGCAAGAGAGCAGCTGCTCAAGCGCTTTTGGCGAGCCAGCTCGCAAAAAGCCGCGCTTTCGAACCTGCCCTGGGATGGATTTTCAGATAAAATGCCCTGGGTGAGGGAATGTTGTCGGGTACAAGTGTGACCAGCCGGCCCTGTTCCATCAGGCTTTTGACCAATCCATCCCACCCCAAGACCGCCCCGATATCATCCTGGGCGGCCTGGAGGGCAATCATGTAGTTGTTCACGGAAAACCTGCGGCCTTTTGGGATGGTGTGTCCAAGCGCTTGAAACCACTCCGGCCAGTTCGTCCAGTCGGTTTCCTCGTTGTTCATATGAATCAAAGGCGCTTTGAGCAGATCCTCAACTCGGCCAATGCCGTGCTCGGCGGCGAATTTTGGAGTTCCAAGCGCGACAATGCGATCTTGAAAAAGTTTGTGACACTCCTCGGGACTTTCCTGCGCATCACCGTAATGAATACTTAGATCACAGCGGATCGCTGTTGCGGGCACGTCGCTGACGATCTGCGAGACAGTGATGGTGGGATGGCTCTTCCAGAAGGCTGAAATCTTCGGTGTAAGCCATAGCGAGCTGACGGCCGTCGTTGTCCGGATGGTCACGTCGGCGGTTTCCGGGCGATCGCGCATGTGAGTGACGGCGTCGGAAATCGTCTCAAGCCCGCGCTGCACGGCAACGAACAGGAACGCACCTTTCTCAGTCAATTCGACGCCGCGGCTCAAGCGCAGGAACAGGTTGCATCCCAAGTCACCCTCAAGCGCCTTGATCTGGTGGCTGATCGCCGCGGGCGTCACATTCAATTCCTGGGCGGCGTTTTTGAAACTCGCATTTCGGGCGGCTGCCTCGAAGCAGATGAGAGCCGTCACCGAGGAGAGATCGTACGGTCTTGGCATCAACGCTTCTTCGGACCCGTTTTTTGGATGGCTCGCTGAGTGCAACAGATTAGCTGAACTAAATCGTTCTGAAAATTAGTGCTGTTGCGCAAAAGGCCTTCAGGCAAGAAAATTTCATCTCAAATGTGCACGCCATCTATGGAATTCCGCATGAACGCCCCCTCGCCCTCGATCCAAGAGTTGCTAGCGCGCCGCGTCTCGGGCTATGCCCTTGAGCAGCCCTTTTACACTTCGCCAACGATTTACCAGCTCGATCTCGAGCACATCTTCTACCAGGAATGGCTCTACGCGGCCCCGGCGTGCCAGCTTGCGAAAGCTGGTAGCTACGTGACGATGCGCGTGGGTGCCTATGAGGTGGTCATCGTGCGCGCCCGCGATGGTGAAATCCGCGCCTTCCACAATTCCTGCCGCCATCGCGGCTCGATGATTTGCAAGGCGCGCGAAGGCCAAGTGGCCAAACTCGTCTGCCCCTATCACCAGTGGACCTATGAGCTTGACGGCAAGCTCATCTGGGCAAATGACATGGGGCCCGACTTCGACATGTCCAAACACGGGCTGAAGCCGGTCCATCTGCGCAATCTTGCCGGCCTGATCTACGTCTGTCTGTCCGCTACGCCCCCAGACTTCGAACCGTTTGCCGACCTGGCCCTTCCATATCTAGAGGTCCATGACCTCAACAATGCGAAGGTCGCGCATACGTCGACTATCATCGAGAAGGCCAACTGGAAGCTTGTGTGGGAAAACAACCGCGAATGCTACCACTGCAGCAGCAACCACCCGTCGCTCTGCCGCTCCTTCTCGCTCGACCCGGAAGTGGCCGGGGTGTCTACCGACGGGTCGGTCTCGGCGACCCTCCAGGCGCATTTTGACAGTTGCGAAGCCTCAGGCGCGCCGGCGCAGTTCCGCCTTGGCGGCAGCGGCCAATTTCGCCTGGCGCGGATGCCGCTGCAGCAAAAGGCGGTGAGCTACACGCTCGACGGCAAGACTGCCGTTCGCAAGAATCTTGGCCGGGTGGCGCTGCCCGAAGCAGGCTCGCTGTTGATGTTCCATTATCCAACGACCTGGAGCCACTTCCTGCCGGATCACTCCTTGACCTTCCGGGTCACGCCAATCAGCGCCACGGAGACCGAGGTCACCACCACCTGGCTGGTGAACAAAGATGCCGTCGAAGGGCTCGACTACGACCTCAGGCGCCTGACCGAGGTCTGGATTTCTACCAATGATGAAGACCGTGAGATCGTCGAAACCAACCAGCAAGGGATCTTCTCTCCTGCCTACGTTCCCGGACCATATTCGCCGGTTCAGGAAAGCGGTGTGAGCCAATTCGTCGATTGGTATGCGAACTGGCTTGAGCGTTCTCAGGCCTCGATGCAATTGGCCGCGGAGTGAACCAATGAACGTGGTGGCAAAACCCAGGCTGGTTTTCTGGACCGACGCGGAAGAACTCGAATGTGCCTCCTTTCTTCCGGAGGCGCCGAACGTCCTGACCTTTTGTTTCCGGTCGCCGTCCGGAGCGCTGTTCAATTTTGATCCGGGACAGTTCCTCACTTTGGAACTGCCCACTCCCGGCGGTCCGGTCTACCGGACGTACACGATATCCTCATCTCCGTCGCGGCCGACCTCGCTGACCATTACCGTAAAGGCGCAGGCCGACTCTGTCGGAACGCAGTGGATGTTTGACAGCCTCCGTCCGGGCATGCGCCTGCGGGCAATTGGTCCGGGGGGCACCTTCTCGATGGCACATCAGCCAGCCGAAAAGTTTCTTTTCATATCGGCCGGCTCGGGCATCACACCGATGATGTCCATGACCACCCATCTGTATGATTCCGGGGTTGATCCGGACATCGTCTTCGTCCACTGCGCGCGCCGTCCTTCTGAGATCATCTTCCGTGAACGGCTGGAGCATATGGCATCGCGCGTAACCGGCATCGACCTGAAATGGGTGGTTGAACAGACCGATCCATACAGGCCGTGGACCGGCTACAGAGGCATGTTCAACCAGTTGATGCTCGGACTGATGGCGCAGGATTATCTTGATCGCGAGGTGTTCTGCTGTGGGCCCGAGCCCTTCATGCAAGCCGTGCGCGAGGCGCTGGCCGGTCTCGGTTTCGACATGGCGCATTATCATCAGGAAAGCTTCCGCGCGCCGCTTCCTGAGGCCGAGAAGGTCCCGGATGACTTCGTTCCCGCCGAGAACAACGAGGCCGAGATCGAATTTGTCCTATCCGGCGTCTCGGCGAAATGCGTCGAGACGGATACGATCCTGGCTGCGGCACGGGCTGCCGGTCTGGTGATCCGATCGGGTTGCAGTATGGGGATATGCGGGACATGCAAGGTTCGCAGAACCGAAGGCGATGTGCATATGGTCCACAATGGCGGCATCACCGACGAAGAGATTGCCGACGGCTATTTCCTTGCTTGCTGTTCTAATCCGGTTGGCCGTGTGAAAGTCGAGATATAGCAACCTTTTCGCGATCTTTGATCAAGGCGCTTCTTCGAAATCGGCAGCGCCTTGACGGTCCGCGGCGAACCGACGTCGATGACGAAGCTATTGATGAGCCACGCGCTTCACCCGCAAGGCGGTCTTGGCTCTTCCCTCGACCGGTAGCCGGGCTTCGGGCAAGTTCAGTGATGCGTCTGGTCCACCAACAGCGCCCAAAATGCGAACAGCGGCCGATCCAGCGATCTCATTGCGTGTTTGATGCCTGGCGGATTGTAGAGTGATCCACCGATGCCGGGCGAAAACCAGTCCCTGTCAGCCTGCTTGAACTCGCCATGCGAGAGCACGAGGTAGGTTTCTTCCGGCGGATGATCGTGGTCGGGATACCGGACGTGAGGAGCCATCAAAGTGACGCCGAGCCACAGATCGTTTCTGTCCTCGAGGCCGCCCGGGCCAAGGATCATCGCGTTGGCGTGACCGTCGCGGAAATTGCTGCTGGCAGACGGGGCGGGATTTGATTTCAGCCGCCATTCGAGCAGCGGCTCGATCGCCTTGAAGCGCTCAATCAAGTTGCGGAGCGTAGACGGGATCGCCTCTTCCGCCAACGCCGGGCCGAGATAGGAACAGACCGGCAAACGGCTCCCGGCCCTGGTCTTTTCAGGCCCGGGAACCTCCGATTGGGCGAAGAGCTGGACGATCGATCTGCGCGATCGCAGGTCGTGTGAGAACTGGTCAAAGGCCACGAACGCTGTGTCTACAAAATATCGCAGGGCCTCACTTCTGTTCATCTTTCAGCCCTTGTTGTGAGCGGACGCTATGGTCCGTTGCCGGATGTTAGATATCTTTCGCCAGTCGCAGTGCATCGTAGATCGCGGCGTGGGTGTTGCGAGCTGAAACGGCGTCGCCGATACGAAAGAGTTGGAATTGGCCCTGCGCATTCCGCACCACCGACTGCGGCTGCCCGGCGATGAGCTCATCTTGCGAAATCTCTCCGTGATTGGTCGATTTCGGTTTCAGTTCGAAATAGATGTCGTCCAGCGGAATGGTGCCGTGATTGACGACAACCTGATCCACGACGCGCTGTTTGGATATGCCGCCGTAGTCACTGCCGACATTTGCAATGAGCTGATTGCCATTCTTTTCAACTGACTCGAGCCGATAGGTAACGGTGAAGGTCACATCGAGTTTTTGAAGAGACCTCATGTAGGGCACGAGGTTCATAGCCATGACCTCGGGTGAGAATGACCGGTCCGGTGTCATGATTTCAACCTTCGCTCCGGCGCCGGCGAGGAATTCCGCGGCCTGGAGTGCCGCGTGGTCACCCGCGTCGTCGAAGATGAGGACATTGGTTCCCGGCTTTGCGTCTCCGGAGATGATGTCCCAAGACGACACCACGAACTCGTTGCCCTTGGAAAGGACGTCGGTGTGCGCCACACCGCCCGTTGCGACGATGACAACGTCCGGATTTTCCGCCTCGATAGTTTCGGCTTCCGCCCAGGCATTGAACCTGATGGTCACTCCATGTTTTTCGCACTGGGCCATGCGCCAATCGATGATGCTCATCATCTCCTTGCGGCGCGGGCTCAGCGCTGTCAGCCGGATCTGCCCGCCAGGGTCGCTGGCGGCCTCGAAGACCACGACCTCGTGTCCCCGCTCACCCGCCACGCGGGCGGCCTCGAGGCCAGCCGGACCTGCACCGACCACGACAACTTTCTTGCGGCTGTCGGCCTTGGCGACAATATGCGGCATGGTCAGCTCACGGCCAGTCGCGGCGTTGTGAATGCAGTATGCCGCCCCGCCCTGATAGATACGGTCAAGGCAATAGTTTGCGCCCACGCATGGCCTGATTTCGTCTTCGCGCTTTTCTATGATCTTGCGCACGATGTAAGGGTCGGTCATGTGCGCGCGCGTCATGCCGATCATGTCGACCTTACCCGACGCAATCGCGTGGCGCGCTGTCGCCACATCCGGTATTTTCGCTGCATGGAAAGTTGGAAAGTTGGTCGCGGCACGAATCTCGCCGGCAAAATCAAGATGCGGCGCATTCGCCATTCCCTGAATTGGAATGACGTCCGTCAGGCCCGCATCGGTATCGATGTGCCCGCGGATCACGTTGAGGTAATCGATCAGTCCGCTTTGCTTGAGACGCTTGGAGATTTCCATGCCCTCGGACTTGCCAGTGCCACCGGGGAGACGTTCATCCGCGGTGTATCGTACGCCCAGGATGAAGTCCTCGCCGACCCGTGACCGGATCGCCTTCAAGACATCCATGCAGAAGCGCATGCGGTTATCAAGCGAACCGCCATAAGGGCCGTCAAGTTCGTTCGTGAGAGGAGACGTGAACTGGTCGAGCAGGTGGCCGTAAGCCTCCAACTCGACGCCATCCATCCCGCCCGCCTTCATCCGCTCAGCGGCATCCGCAAAGTCCTTGATGATGCGCTCGATATCCCAGTCTTCAATTTTCTTGGGAAACGCGCGGTGGGAGGCTTCACGATGATGGGACGGCGCCAGAACGGGAAGCCAGTCACCTTTGTCCCAGCGTGTACGCCGTCCAAGATGGGTTAGCTGGATCATGATGGCGGCGCCCTCTTCGTGCACCGCATCTGTCATCTGCCTGATCCACGGCACGATCTCGTCCTTGTAGGCGAGCAGGTTGTTGAAAACCGGGGGGCTGTCCCTCGAGACCGCAGCGGACCCGGCTGTCATCGTCATCGCCACACCGCCCTTCGCCCTTTCAACCGTATAGGCGAGATAGCGCTCCTTCGGCATCCCGTCCTCCGGATAAGCCGGCTCGTGGGAGGTCACGATGATGCGATTGCGCAGGGTCAAATGCTTGAGTTTGTACGGCTGCAGGAGGGGATCGCTCGACATCTGACGGACTCCGGGCTGAGATGGCAAGTGCGAACGCTATCGAAAATGTACATGCATGTCAAGTTTAGCTTCTGAGAAGTCGATAGAGTCGACATGTGTGTACATTTTTCTGGTTTTCACTTTGATATTTTGTTAGGCTGATCACTCATGGAGCAAATTTCGAACGATAGCGGATGGCGCGGATCGCCGGAGGGGTGGCTTGAAGCCGCCTACGACCTGCTTCTTGAATCCGGCGTCGACACGGTGAGAATATCGCCACTGGCCAAGAAATTGGGCCTGTCGCGCACCAGCTTCTATTGGTTCTTCAAGGATAGAGAAGAACTGTTGGCTGCCCTCGTGACCCGTTGGCGGGACAAGAACACCGGCAACCTCGTCAAGCAGGCTGAGGCATATGCCGAGACGGTCGCCGAAGCGATGCTGAACGTTTTCGACTGCTGGCTCGACAAATCCTTGTTCGATTCCCAGTTCGAGTTCGCAGTCAGAAGCTGGGCGCTTCAATCCCCTGACATCCTGGCGGAGGTGCAGAAAGCCGACCAGACGCGTCTCGATGCGTTGAGCCAGATGTTTGTCCGCTTTGGTTACGACGAAGGCTCAGCCGACGTTCGAGCGCGCACCATCTACCTCGTGCAGATCGGCTACATCTCAATGCAGACCAGCGAAGATCTCGCGGACCGCATGAAGCGCATTCCCGGGTACGTGGAGATTTTTACAGGTAAGGCCCCGCGGAAGCGCGAACTCGACCGGTTCTTCGCCAGACACGGCCATTCGGCGGGCTGAGGAAGCGTTTCGACAATGGGTGAACCCTTGAGCATCGGAATAATCGGCGGAGGTGGCTGGCTTGGACGCGCTATCGCCGAGGCCATTATTGATGCGCAAATAGTCGCCGCAGAGCACCTCACGCTCTCTCATAGAACTGGGCAACCCGACTTTCTGCCAAACGCTACATGGACCAGGGACAACCAGGAACTGGTGGATCGATCTGATGTCATCATCGTCTCGGTCCGGCCCCACGATTGGCCTGCCATCGACATTACTGCGTCCGGCAAGCTCGCCATGTCGGTTATGGCCGGGATCACTCTCGACCAACTGGCGGGACGTCTTAAAACCGACCGCGTCGTCCGCACGCTTCCGAATGCAGCGGCAGAGGTGCGGAATTCCTATACTCCCTGGATAAGCTCTCAGAGCGTCACTGCGGATGACCGCAATGTCGTTCGCCGGATTCTGGAGGCCTGTGGCGCGGCCGATGAAGTCAAAAGCGAAGCAGATATCGATTATCTGACGGGCCTGACTGGATCCGGCCCGGCGTGTCCGGCGCTCTTGGCGGCAGCGATGGTGGACGATGCCGTCAGCCGAGGAATGGATCCAGATATTGCCCGGCGGAGCGTCAGCGCGGTGCTTGTTGGAACCGGAAAACTCCTCGAGGCTCGTCCAGACAATCCCCAAGATATCGTCCAGACCTTCCTCGACTACCGCGGCACCACCGCGGCAGCGATCGAGGCCATGCGCGCAGCCGGGTTTGAATCTGCCGTGGCAGACGGCCTTGCCGCGGCGCTCCAGAAATCCGTGACTATGGGACAAGCCACCTGACTGCCGCCCGAGGCCTTCCTCCGACCGCTGGTGCGAACTATGTCAAAACTCTTTCCGCATCTGTTTTCACCTGCAAAGCTAGGCAGCCGCACGCTCAGAAACCGGATCGTGTTCGGGGCTCATACCGCCAACATGGCCGAAACTGGCGTGCCGACCGAACGGCACGTTGCCTACTATGCCGAGCGAGCGCTCGGTGGGGCCGGCATGATTGTTGTCGAACCCATGCCCGTCCATCGGGCCGCCGTATTGACACGCGGCAATTTTCGACCGGGCGACGACAGCGTCATTCCTCATTTCCAGCAGGTCACACGCGCAATCAAGGACCATGGGGCGATCGCCATCCAGCAGCTCTATCACGTCGGAGCGCACGGGGATTCGGACAACTCATTTCATGCGCATTGGTCGCCCTCGGGCCTGCCGAGCTATCATGACAGCGACGGTTCCCACGCCATGTCCGAGGATGAGATTTGGGAAACCATCGACGGCTTCGTTCAGGCCGCGCGCCGCTGCCAGGAAGCCGGTTTCGATGGCGTCGAAGTCTGGGCTGCCTATCTCGGATTGGTCGATCAGTTCTGGACACCCTGGACAAACCAACGCGAGGACCAATGGGGAGGGTCGCTCGACAACCGCACGCGGATCTCGCGCGAAATCCTAACCCGCATCCGCGAAACATGCGGCCGAGATTTTATAGTTGGCCTCTCGGTCAGCGACGAACCCGACTACACAGTCGCGCTCAGTCGCCAGGAGCTGGCGGAAATCATTCGGCTGCATGATGAGCAGGGGCTGATCGATTACGTGACCTGCGGCACTGGCAGCTACCTCGATTTCTACAAAATAATGCCGACCTTTCTCTATCCGGAGAAGCTTGGCACTGATCTCGCAACGACCCTCAAGGCCGTGGTCAAGACGGCCCTCGTGGTCGCCGAAAGCCATATCAGGACGCCTGAAAACGCCGAAACCGTGCTCGGCGAGAAAGCTGCAGATCTGATCTCGATCGTCCGGGGCCAGATCGCCGATCCGCATCTGGCACGCAAAGCCGCGGCAGACCGGCCGGAAGATGTGCGCGGATGCATATCCTGCAACCAGATGTGCTGGGGCCGTCGTTCGCGCGACTACTGGATCAGCTGCCTTATCAATCCCTCTGCGGGGCGCGAGTTTGAATGGGGTGGTGACCGGTTCACGTCCGCTGCTATCAAGAAACGGGTGCTTGTCGTCGGCGGCGGTCCCGCCGGCCTGGAGACGGCTCGGGTTGCCGCCGAGCGGGGTCACGACGTGGTGCTGGCTGAAGCCTCCAGTAGGCTGGGCGGGAACTTTCTGCTCGCCGGACTGCAGCCGCGCCGCGGGCAAATCCTCGACCTTCTCGGGTGGTATGAACGCCAGCTCAGCAAACTGAATGTCGACGTACGACTGAACACCTACGTCGAGGCCTCGGAAATCGCCTCTTTCCAAGCTGATACCGTTATCCTGGCCACGGGGTCGGTGTCTCCCGAAACCGGCTTTCAGAAGGCTTTGCCGGCAGTGCCGAGCCTGCCCGGCATCGAAAGGGGCAATGTCTTCTCGATCGAGTCCGTCATGGCCCGCGTTGTGCGGCCGGGTAAGCACGTGCTTTTGCTCGACGAGGGCGGAGGCTGGCGCGGTTGTGGCACGGCCTGGAAACTTGCCGAGGATGGCCATCAAGTGACCATTCTCACGCCCGATCCGTTGGTCGGCAAGGAACTGCAGCGGACGGCTGCCGATTTCCCGCTGCGACGGACATTGCGCCAGCTTGGCGTCACATGGGTGTTGGATGTCAGCGTGCTGGAATGGCACGGGGACGGCGTGACGATCGTTGACCACAACACCCGTGAAGAAAACTTCGTGCCGGGCGATTGCCTTGTACTTGCAACCACCAATGTGGCGGCGAATGGGCTGGCGAAAGAGCTGGAAAAGACTCCCCGGCCGTTCATAGAGGTCGGCGATGCTGTTGCTCCGCGCCAGGCGCCCTACGCCTTCCACGAAGGACGGAAAGTTGCCTTGCGGCTATGATACGCGGACGTTGTGCTTGCGCTTCATGAAATCCTTGGCGGTCTCGACTGCCACGGCCGCGTCGCGGCAATAGGCGTCGGCGCCGACGGCCTTGCCGAATTCCTCGTTGAGCGGGGCACC